>CAYFGG010000084.1:0-3564 GCA_964342795.1 uncultured archaeon
TATGCTGTAACTGAGCATGGAATTACTCCAGAAATGATTACTCGTGTTGCTTAAGCTCGATTTAGTGAGCCTAGGTTATGGATTTCGAGTTATTGCTGGCAATGTTGGCATTCACTCTGCCAATTTCCATTCTACCTGGCCCGAATAATCTTCTGTCTGCATCACACAGCTCTCGCTACGGTTTCAAAGAAACATTACCTCTCATTTCGGGAATGGTCTTTGGGTGGTTCTTACTAGGAATTGCCGTTGGTTTTGGTGCGTTGTTTATTGAAGAAAATAAAGGGTTATTGAATGCTTTGACGTATGTTGGTGTCGGATACATAATCTATTTGTCCTACAGAATTGCTACAGCTCAGTTGGTGAATGGTCAAGAATCTGCCGAAGAAAAACTAGGCTTGTCTACTGGTGCGGTTCTCCAAGTTGTTAATGGTAAAGCATTCATTCACTTACTGATACTTATGACGGTGTTCGGAGGTGTTTTCGGTGAAGGGTTTTGGTATCTCGTGATATTATTGCAAGTATTGATTAAATTGATAGGATGGTTCCTCTGGTCTGGATTCGGGAGTCGGCTAAAGCAAACCTTCAGTGACGAGCGTTCAGGTGTGCTTATCAACCGTATTATGGGGATTTCACTTTTCTTGGTTGCTATATGGATTGTTGTTCCTAAGTAGTTACTGTCCAGGATATCTATAGTCGCCCACGTTGATTTTTACCATTTCATCCATCTCTTCCACTGTGATTAATGGAGTTATGTTTCCTTGGAAACTTCCTGATGCGGCGATGTTTAGTGCCATTCCTGTTACTGTTGTGTGATCTGGAAAGTCCATTATTGCAAGAAAATCTGTTGAACCGTAACACCAGTAATAGGCTTCTACTTTTCCGCCTAATGCCTCGACGATTCTAACTGTTTCGTCGCGACGGGCTGTTCCGCCTTCGTTTAGCAATCCTTGCACGCCTTTTTTGGTATAGCTGCCTGAATACATGAATTTTGACATAGGATTGTAGCGGTATACTATATTTTAAATCTGTGTGCTTTTAATTATTCCAATGAAGAGGGTCGATTACAGGCGCCATCTAATTCCGATGATTGTTTTTTTGATGATTGCTGGTTGTTTAGATGAAAATGTGGGTACTGTTTCTGATGAAGTAACCAGTGAAGTAGGTGTTCTGAAATCTTATTCTGTTGTTGCTCCCGTTGACACGGGGATAAATCCATACCACATGCATTTCCAAGTCAACGAAAGTCTCCCGCAGTCGTTTCTGGATGAATTTGGAGTGACATTAGTATGCGACTTGTCACAAGAAGGTACGTGGGAAGAGCGCGTTGAAGCTGACCGAGAATCCTGTTGGGACAGGATAACCTATAACGATACTGTTTACTTTTCTGGTACAAGAATAATTGGGGCAATGGGTGAGGAGGGATGGAGTGATACTCCTATTTTGGATGATCCAGACGATGGTCATGGCACTGCTGTAACTGGTGCTGTGATTGACGCGAATCCGGACGCTGTTATTTTTTTCCTTGAAGGTTTTGATGGTGTAAGAAGGGCTGCAGAGCATCCGATGGTTGATATCATCACAACTAGTTTTGGACCGATAGGTTCCGTCCCGGTTTCAGGTATAGAAGATGATACTGAATATGCCGTGAATGTTATGGGTAAGATACACACGGGAGCTTGTGATAATACTGCTTCAACTTGTGTACAAGATGCCACGGGCGGCCCTCCTTGGTCTATCGGAATTGCTGGATTTCAGGAAGATGGGGATCGGGGTAAAGTCATGCATTGTTCGGGAACTGCACCAGATATTGTTGCAGACTGGACGCAATATCTGCCTGACCATGACTCGATAGATGGATATCATGACACATCAGGAACGAGTTTTGCAACCCCTAGGACTGCCGGTGTCCTTTCACTTGTGATACAAGAATTGAGAAATCAAACCAATGATTATGGTTCAGGTGCGCGTAATGGCAGCCTTATCTCGGGAGAATTATTCTCTATAACTAACTATGAAATCAGAAGAAGTATGGAAAAGGCATCGTACTTCCCTGAGGTCACAGAATACGACCCTGGCGCGAACGAAGGAGCTTGTCAAACCGGAGTCCCTGTTTCTCCCGTAGCTCCATACACGCAAACGGGTTGGGGCGTTGTTGACCCTACTATAACTCAAGCAATCATTGATGATTTGAATGGAGTTTCTCCTCTAAGTGACAAAGATTTTGATTGTGAAACCTATATGGATTCCATAATGGCAATGAGAGAAGCTTACTGGTAGAATTTTTCGGAGCAGTTATAATAAGCCATACATTTTTGGGAAATTATGAAAGAGATCGTAATGAGCTCGATGGCTCCGGAACCAATCGGTCCTTATTCACAAGGTGTTGTGTCGGGAGGATATTTCTTCCTATCTGGTCAAGTCGGCCGTAGACATGATACCACTGAACTGGAGAAGGGGGTTGCAGCGCAGACGCGTCAAGCAATTCTCAATATGAAGGCCGTACTAGCTGAAAAAAATCTAACTTTAGATAACATAGTGAAAACAACTGTCTTTCTTGCGGACATGAATGATTTCGCTGAGATGAACGGTGTGTATGCAGAATTTTTTGATGAGAATACTGCTCCTGCCAGATCTACTGTACAGGTCGCGGGGCTGCCCTTAGCAGCTGATATGGAGATTGAAGCTATTGCTTCGTTAGGATAAAATCCGTAAGTGGTTTTATCACCCCTCCACTGAGAAAATAATGTACGTTGTTAGTGGTTCAACTCACCAGAGGCTGGGCGCCTCTTTGGCTGAGGAATTGGACGCTGAATTTTGCGGCGTAGTAAATCGACATTTCCCTGATGGTGAACGATATATTCGTATTCTAATGGATGTTACAGGGCAGGATGTTGTAGTTATACAGAACACTTTCCCTGATAAGAAGATTGTTGAACTCTTGTTAATCCTACAAGCTGTGAAGGAAGCTGGAGCAAAAACTGTAACTTGTGTCATTCCCTACATGGGTTATTCCAGACAGGAAAGGATATTCCAGAGTGGTGAAGCGAGGTCTGCAAAGGCCGTTGCTGGAGCTATTGGTAACATGTGCAACCGCGTCTTCACAATAAATGTTCACACTCCTGATGTCCTGCAATTCTTTGGGTGTGAGGCTAAAGATATCAATGGTTCTAGGGAAGTTGTAAGGTATCTAAAGGGATTCAAACCAAACATGGTTGTTGCTCCTGATGAGGGGTCAAAGGACCGTTGTACTTTGGCTGCTGATATGTTGAAAGTTCCTGTGCATGTAATGAAGAAAGTTCGTATCGATGGAAGGACTGTAGAGACCTCTTCTGGTCCTGTAGATGTGAAAGGATCCACTGCTGTGATATTAGATGACATTATCTCAACTGGAGGCACTATCGCAACTGCGGCTAATATCCTTCGAGATGGTGGAGCTGCAAGAATCCTAGCTGCATGCACCCATGGGTTGTTCATTGAGGACGCGGCAAACCGCCTAAGAGTTTGCGATGATATTCTGAGTTCGGACACGTTAGAAGGAGTGTACACTCGATTCTCAGTCGCTCC
>CAYFGG010000085.1:0-3559 GCA_964342795.1 uncultured archaeon
CCCCATGGACTGTCCCAACTGGGTTCATTGGGCTTTGCTCCTTTCCACAAGACAAAATCTGATGGGTGGCGCTTCCGGCTATCTATCTCTACCCTTGAGCCCGCCTCCATATCCTCTATCTTTTGACCTGTCAAAGTACCAAACGTGTCTGAAGAGGAAGAAACATCAAAATAGACGTCGGGTGAAAGCGCACCGGCAACAGGTTCAACCACATATGCATGATTTTTCTCAATTAGACTTGTTATAATCTCAATCATTTCTTTTATGAAATCAGTAGCCTTGGGCATAAATGTAGGCGGACGAACTTGAAGACGCTCAAGATCTTCGGTAGTTCTCTCAATATATCTAGAAGCTATCTCTTCAGTAGGAATTCCTTCCTCATTGGCTTTCTGAATTATCTTATCATCTATATCTGTATGATTTTGAACAAATGTGACCTCATATCCTGAATATTCCAGCCACCTCCTAATCACATCGAAAGAAACATACGTTCTAGCATGACCTAGATGCATATCATTGTAAACTGTAAGTCCACAAACATACATGCCTACTTTGTTTGCATTTATTGGTTTGAATTCTTCGACCTTGCGAGTGGCTGTATTGTACAATCTAAGCACAGCTTTACAAGGGACAGGAGATTAAAACCATCTCGCCCTGATAATTCAATGCCTGAATTACCCGAAGTTGATTCCTACCGTACAGGTCTTGCCAAGAAGATGAAAGGGTGGAAAATAAAGTCGGGACGAAAATTCTGGCATAGGGCTTGTGACTCTGATTTTGATATCGTGAAAAATCAAAAGATAACCGGATTTGATAGAAGAGGTAAGTTCCTCATCATAAATCTAGATACACACCATATCCTAATTCATCTGAGAATGACTGGAAGAATAGATGTTATTGGAACTGAAACTCCAGAATATACTACAGTCGAATTTGATTTTGACAATGGAAAGAAAATGTGCTTGGTAGACTTTCGCAAATTTGGGAAAGTCTGGATAGTTGAGGATGTTGAGGAAATCGTAGGGAAGCTAGGAATTGAACCATTGGGAAGGAAATTCACTCAAAAGAAATTCAAGAAAATGTTATCCAAACGTAAGGGGAGACTCAAACCTTTACTACTAAATCAGCAATTCATTGCTGGAATAGGAAATTATCTAGCCGATGAAATACTATTCAGGGCAAGTCTACATCCGTTGAGAACTGCTGACACACTCTCAGACAAAGATATCAAGAATCTACACCTATCCATAAGATACATAATACGTAAATCAATAAATTTTGGAGGGACCACTTTTCTGACCTTCAGAGGACCTGAAGGAAAAAAAGGAGAATTCTGGAAGAAACTACAAGTCTTCAGAAAGACTGGAGAACCTTGTCCACACTGTAAAAAACCAATAACTAGAATTGTCGTGTCCCAAAGAAGTACTCATATTTGTGAAAATAAACAAAAATATATCGAAAATATTGATTAATATTAAATAGTGTCGTAGCAGTCCTTAGTCCTCGAGGTAGTAAACCATGATGGCTGCTAAAAAAGTATCAAAGAAGATTGTTGTGCTTGGCGACCCTGCTGTTGGAAAAACAAGTTTGATTCGCCGATTTGTTATTAATGCGTTTGATGATAAATATCTGACAACAATTGGGGCTAAGATTGTAAAGAAAGAAGTACAACTGAGATCTGGTGGAGCAAAACCAGATATCGATGTTACACTCATGATATGGGATGTTGCCGGGCAAAAGACGCTTGGTAATGTAAAACAAGCGTACTACCGCGGTTCAGAAGGTGCAATGATTGTATGTGACATCACTCGCAGAGAGACACTTCTCTCGACAATTGATTGGATTAAGACGCTGATGCAAGTAACTGGAGAGATACCAGTAGTCCTTCTTGCAAACAAATGTGATCTTATGGATAAGGCATTGTTTGGTGAAAAGGAAATGTCAGAGGTTTCCAAGAAACTCAATGCACCATTCATGATGACCTCAGCTAAAGATGGACGCAATGTTGGAGAAGCTTTCCAGAGCATTGCAGAAAGTATGGTTGAGGGAATGTCATAAAAGGGGCAACCGCCCGATGGACGACTTCTACGATACAGACATTGGTGTCCAAACCTCAGATATACTAATTCTGCCTAGTTCTTTTCTAGGTACTCTATGGTCTGAATTACAAAAAGTAGGTAACGATGATTGTAGAAGAATAATGTTCACATGTGGCCATACAGTTGGACAAAGTCTGTCCGCTAATTATGCAGGCATGGGTACTGATGATCTGGATATGATATTGAATCAAGCGTGGGCTGAGGCTGGATTAGGCCATCTTTTCGTGCTTGATAGTAATCCTGACAAAGTAATTGTAAAACTTGAAAACCTGCTTGAGGTTGCTATAATCGGAGCTGACAAAAACTGTGATTTTACTGCAGGATGTTTATCAGGCGTCCTAGAAGGACTCCTGCAACAGCCTTATAGCGTGGTCGAAGAAATGGTAGGTGAAGAGACCAGACTCTTCAAGTTTGACAAGAAGTAAAAATGGCAGCAAAGTGGCAGAAAACATTGGATGACTTGCTCTACAATGGAGACCTTGACGGTGCATACAATTTACTAGATGGTATCCTAAGAGACAACAGCGGAGATATAGCGGCCAGAATTGCTTTTGGAAGAGTACAATACGAACTGGGTGATCCAGATAATGCAAGAAATACCTTTGAGACTGTTCTCAAGAAAAGTCCGAACAATGGAGAAGCTCTGAAGGGTAGAGCTGAGGTTTGTGAATTACTTGGTGACTATGAAGAAGCTATTCGTTCCTATCAAATGGCAACACAAGCAATGCCTAAAGACGTTGATGCTTGGAAATCATTGGGAATTCTATTAACTAAATTGAAAAAATTTAGTAAGGCTGACAAGTGCTGGAATGCAATATTGAGATTGAATTCTAAGGATGCAGAGGCATGGTACAACAAAGGATATGCAAAGATGCTGATTCAGAAATATGATGACGCAGAAAAATGTCTCAAAAAAGCAATACAATTCAAGAGCGACATGAAAGAAGCTCACAATGATCTAATAATGGTACTTAGAAAGAAGGGAGATAACAAAGCCGCTCTGAAAGTATGTGAACATGCGCTCAAGAAACACGATAGCGATGATACACTCCATAGAAATAAAGGAAATATCCTCTATGCAATGGATGAAGCTGAAAAAGCATTAGAATCTTTTGAAAAAGCATTGGACCTGAACCCCTACGTTGTTGATACCTGGGTAAACAAGGGAACTGTAATGTGGAAAGCTATGGGGGACAGAGATGGAGCCTTAGCCGCTTTTGACAAAGCTTTGGAAATAAACCCTAATTTTATGGCTGCAGTGGACTCCCGTATTGCTCTGGAAGCTGAAATAAAGGCTAATCGACCAAGTTTCTTCAAACGCCTTTTTGGCGGATAAATATCAAACTGGTCACCATACATATTTAACGGGATGCCGTATAGCAGTGGTCCTTGGAAAATGACATTGCTTTAGATGAACTAATGGAGCTCTGGCGCTCCTTCTTTCAGGACTCTAGAAATCG
>CAYFGG010000086.1:0-3463 GCA_964342795.1 uncultured archaeon
GGAGAAATACTTGTGAACAAGCCTACGAACATTATTGATGCGCAGATTAGTACAATATAGAAACTGAGCCCTGGAGAATAACTTATTTGACTTTCATAAACGAATGTTCCGTCACTTTCTAATGATACACAGTTAATCTCTTCACCCCATATCGCAGGTTCACTCATCCAGCAGCCGCTTGCTTCTTCTTGGCTCTGATCTAGAAACCGTTCATCAGCTATCAGAGCATTATCGATTAGGGCAGTGAAAATCAGTAGACTTGCCATGCTTGTTACTAATGCTATGGAAAAGGTCGCCGCTATCCAAATTCTATATTTTTGAGCCCTAAATCCCAGAAGAATAGTGGCGAAACAGAAGAAAAGGGCAACTGATAGTAGAGTTTCAATAGTTCCAAATAGTGATTTTCTATAATCACAATTGTAGATATCATCTATTTCGTCACTACAGTGAGTGCTGTCGTAACTCACTTGTTCAGTATTCCATTCATCAGCTCCAAGTGTCTCAGCAGAGTACTCCAAATTGTTAGAATAATGCATTGCTTCGAAAGCGTACCGGCTAGGACTGTCCGGTGTTCCTTCATCTTTTATGCCTGCTACTGTAAACCATGAAAAATTGCTACCCAATACGGCAAAAAGCGCGATTGCACAAATCACACATACGGCTTGAGTACTCCAATCAGCTTCCTCGTTTAGTTTCTTAAATGAAAAATTAAAGCTAGCGTATGAGCTACTTTGAATATTGTATTGTCTATTCTTCCCCAATTCTTCGTAGTCGACTTCTTCCTCAATATCATCAGAACTTTTTTGGTCAGTAAGTTTACTAAAATCAAGATCATCCTCTTCGTATAAAACAGCTCTAATTCTATCTCTCTCCCAGTAAATTGCCGTACCAAGTAGTGACAGTGCAGCGAACAAAATGTAAGATCCAAGATTGAACTTAGCAATTTTTTCTATGTAATCTATCTCTTTCTTAGTTATTTCATCATCAATGCACCCATCCTCATCAACATCCTTTCCGCTTGCATCTTCTTCTGGGCAAAGGTCTTTGTCATTTGGTACTCCATCTCCATCATCATCTGAGACAATGAATACTGCAGGTTCATCATCTGCATAATAAGGATAGATTGCAATCAGGAAAAACCCAAAAATCACAGCTATCAAAGGACCATATTTCATCTAAACCTCACAGACCCTAGCACAGTGTCTTCTTTTTGCTATTTGTTCGTAAATGTAATCCATCATTCTCATAAAAGGAGGGAAATAGGAAAGAGCCCAGATTGGTTTAGCCCACCATATTCTTTTACTAAGATAGGCAACAGCTCTGGCACCTCCATACACTTTCCGTTCCTTTCCTATCACTTTCATCTCAGGTAAGTAATCACCTTTTTTGATATCTAACAATCTCATGACAGTCTTGCTTTGTAAAGGACGAATCCTACAATCCCTTTTCTTTAGAGACGGTTCAAACATCTTTACTCCAGCTGTACAGAAAGGGCATTCCGCATCATACAGTAGCCATGTTGAATTAATCATAGAAGCGGAGCATTCCAGTATGCCATAGCCATCACAAGAATTGCTCCGATTATTCCTATGTAAGCTGGCTTGCTCCATGCAATTACCTTTGAGCCATCAAGTGGCTGTACAGGTATCATGTTAAATCCTGCTAATATCAGATTTATGACGATTATGAATCTTGCCAGTTCACCAATTAGAGACAAAGGCCAATCAAAACCAGCAGTGAAAATGTAGATTGGAAATGCTATGAGCGCTATGCAAATATTTGTGATAGGACCAACAGCAGCTATGATTCCGTTCTGTCTCTCCGTTATTCTTCCAGAAACCATTACGGCTCCTGGTGCAGCCAGAAGAAAACCAAAAGCTGACATTGCTAATGCAAAATACAGTCCATTTTTGTTCCCTCTGTATTCTGCCCAACATCCATATTGCTGTGCCATCCACTTATGTGCCAATTCATGCAACAGAAATCCAGTCATTACTGCAGCAAAAGCAAGAGGAAGCGTTCTGATTAGGACGTTAGGATCATTCATCACAACAAAGATACCATTGCTTAGAGCAAGAGCGAACGCTACGGTCAGGAATCCAATTGACTCCTTCAGTTGTTCTTTTTCATACCTTGAGAAAGACATCTTGCTTTCTGGTCTTCGATTTATCTGGACGGGTTCTCCCCATCCATCCGACAACACGTATCTCACCTGAAAGGTTTGATTTCTACGTGAGGGATCTCTCCACATGTTCCAAATCTATACGAGCCTGATTAAGATAGTTATGTGACTAACAGTTTAAACAGCAACATAATTGCCAATCCACAATGGATGATGTAGAGTCTCTAAAAAGCAAAATAAAGGATTTGGAATCGCGTCTGGAAGAACAAAATCGTTTGCATGAGGAAGAGATAGGGAGAATAAAAACTGAAAATTATGAGGCGTTAGAGGCCTCGCAAACTCGCTATCAAGGAGAACTGGAGATTCAACGAGCCAATTTTCAGAAACAAGTGGCAGACCTTAAAGCCAAACTGAAATCATTCGAAGTTTAATCAATTCACAATAACATTAAATTCCAGCCCTCTAGGCTGGACATCTAAGCTCCCGTGGTGTAGTCCGGCCCATCATCTCGGCCTTTCGAGCCGAATACCCGGGTTCAAATCCCGGCGGGAGCACCATTTAATTAACCACGAGTTTGAACGAGATGATGCACACCGGTGAGCTAAAGAGAACTATGACGATTGCCCTTGTTGGTGCACTTGCTATTTCTTTCGCTCCAATATTGTACACAGTTTCAAATCTAAATCCACTGAGTGGGGCATTTTTCAGAATGCTCTATGCACTTCCATTTCTTGCTTTGATTATATGGTTTCGAGCTGTAGATGATAACCGTTCTTTCAATACCAGGTTGATTGCTTTTGCCGCAGGTTTAGTCTTTGCCCTTGATTTTGTATCATACCATAGTTCTACTGACTGGATAGGTGCAGGGATTTCAACCCTAATAGGTAATTCTCAGGTTATCATAGTGACTTTGATGAGTTGGTGGCTTTTTGGTGAAAGGCCAAATCTCTCTATCTTAATCGCACTACCAGTAGTTGTGGTTGGTTTACTACTGATATCTGGAATGTGGGACGATGAACCATACGGTTCTTATCCAGTTAGAGGTGTTATTGCAGGAATCTCTGCCGCAGTTTTCTACTCCAGTTTTTTGATAATATATAGATTTGCTAATAGGGAACTTGCACCTACTGCAAATCTTCAATTTGATGCCACGTCCGGATGCGTTCTTGGACTTTTAGTTCTTAGCATCTTACCTTTACAATCTTTACATATCCAACCAATCGATTTTCAACCAACATGGCCAAATCATGGTTGGATACTAACATTGGCCATTGTGGGCCAAGTCCTTGGATGGTTAGCAATATCTTATTCACTACCTAGATTGCCAGCAGTATATACTTC
>CAYFGG010000087.1:0-3450 GCA_964342795.1 uncultured archaeon
CCGGGCTAAGCTACGGTGGCTCAAGACCCTTGGAGAGTTGTGAACAAAAAGGTTTTACCTTATTCAAATTTTAACAAAGTTGAAGCCACTCGACGATAAGAGGACGAACAGTATATATACAGCCCCCTTCTGCGCAGCAATCCCGATTATGGGGCTGGAGATATTGAGTGGCAAAAGGACTCTATACTGCTTCAAAGCAGCGTAACAACCGCCAAAAGCACCGCTGGAACGACAGATACTATAGGAAGAGGGCTATGAAGCTTAAAGAAAAGGCAGATCCTCTTCAAGGGGCTCCACAAGCTAAAGGTATAGTTGTAGAGAAAGTTGGTGTTGAAGCAAAACAGCCAAATTCAGGAATTCGAAAATGTGTAAGAGTCCAATTGATAAAAAATGGAAGGCAAGTTACTGCACTCGCTCCAGGTAATCTAGCTATTAGCTTTATTGATGAACACGATGAAGTTGTAATTGAAGGAGTTGGAGGACGAATGGGAAGGTCGTATGGTGACCTTTCGGGAGTAAGATATCGTGTCGCAAAAGTTAACAACGTTTCTCTGAAAGAAATGGTCAGAGGTCGTAAGGAAAAACCAATTAGGTAAATATGGCGGAGACTGAAGAAAATCCAGTTGAGGAGGTGGCTGATGTTGCAGAACCTGAGATGCCTGTCGTACCATTATTTGGAAAATGGGATTTAAGCGAAGTTTCAGTAACGGATACTACCTTAGAGAAATACATTAATCTAGATGCATTCCAAGTACCTCATACAGGGGGTAGACATTCCAAAAAGAGATTTGGAAAGGGAAATCTTACCGTAATAGAAAGATTCATCAATAATTTGATGCGTTCAGAAAAATACACTGGGAAAAAGGCTCAGGCTTATAATGTTCTGAAAAACTCTTTTGATAATATCCACAGCAAGAAAAAGGAAAATCCTGCTCAAATAATGGTTCAGGCATTGGAAAATTCCGCACCAAGGGCTGCTGTTGTGTCTCTCAGATATGGAGGAATTAGAGTCTACAGTGGTGTTGATGTCTCACCAACTAGGAGGGTGGATATTGCAATTAGAAATCTCTGTATAGGTGCTTTAGAATCTGCAAAAAAGCAGCGTTCAATCGAAAAGTCTCTTGCCAGAGAACTTATGCTTGCATCAGAAGTAAACCCAGACTCGTATGCTATCAGTAAAAAAGAAGAGACCGAGAGGCAAGCTGAGGCTGCACATAATTAGAGTGAATAAAAGATGGGCCGTAAAGAAGACAACATAAAGCGTGCAACAGCTCTTTTCAAAAAGCTGGACAACATAAGAAACATAGGTACTGCCGCACACATTGATCATGGTAAGACTACATTATCTGACAACTTAATTTTTGGTGCGGGAATGATGTCAGAAGACTTAGCTGGAAAACAGCTGATGTTAGATTTTGATGAGCAAGAATCTGCAAGAGGAATAACTATCAATGCTGCCAACGCTTCTATGGTTCACAACCACAAAGGAGACGACTATCTAATCAACCTGATTGATACACCTGGACACGTTGACTTTGGTGGAGATGTTACCAGAGCGATGAGGGCATTAGATGGAGTGATTATTGTAGTGTGTGCCGTAGAAGGTATAATGCCACAAACTGAGACTGTTATTAGACAGGCTCTTAAAGAAAAAGTAAAACCCGTTCTTTTCATAAACAAAGTTGATCGTCTGATTGCCGAACTTCAAGTAACACCTGATGATATGATGCAAAGATTTGGGAAGATTATAACTGAAGTTAACAAATTGATTTCTAGAATGGTTCCAGATGAATTCAAGAAAGATTGGATGGTTGATGCGCAGGCTGGAACTGTAGCTTTTGGTTCGGCATACCACAACTGGGCAACGTCTATTCCATTCATGGCAAAAAAGAACGTTAATTTCAAACAAATTTATGATTTTATGGAAAAGGAACAACGAAAAGAACTTGCTCAAGCAGCTCCTTTACATGAAGTTCTACTTGATATGATTGTTGAAAAGTTGCCTCCAGCCAGTGAGTCTCAAAAATACAGAATACCTCACATATGGAGAGGTGAAGCTGATGAGGATATCGGACAAGCTATGGTGAATGCTGACCCTAACGGTGATGCTGCATTCATGGTGACAAAAGTCGTTCTTGACCCTCATGCTGGTGAAATAGCTGTAGGAAGACTATTCGCAGGTACAATAAAGAAAGGTGATCAAATGTACGTAGCTGGAATGCCTTCAGCCAACAGAGTTCAATCAGTGGGTATGTTTGTTGGAGCAGATCGGATTTCCACAGAGAACGTAACTGCAGGAAACATCATTGCTGTTTCTGGATTGAGAGATGCAATATCTGGATCTACAATCTCCTCCAATCCTGAAATGACACCCTTTGAGAGAATCGTTCACAATTCAGATCCGGTAGTAACTACTGCGATAGAGGCAAAACACACAAAGGATTTACCAAAACTTGTTGAGGTTTTAAGGGCTGTATCCAAAGCTGACCCATCTATTCAAATTGATAGTAATTTAGAAACAGGTGAACACCTTATGTCTGGAATGGGGGAGCTTCACCTTGAAATCACAGAATACAGGATAAAGAATGAACATGGGGTTGAAATCACAACTTCTCCCCCTATTGTTGTTTACAGGGAAACGGTGGCTATGCAATCGCCTGGAGAATTTGAAGGAAAATCACCAAACAAACACAACCGATTTTACATATCGGTTGAGCCACTGGAGGAGGATGTAAGGGCTGCAATTATTGATGGCACTATACCCTCTGGTGACATAAAGAAATCAAAGGAAGTAGCGCGACAACTTATTGACATGGGTTGGAGCAAAGTCCACGGAAGAGGTGTACTGTGTATAGAAAATGGTTGTGTTTTTGTAGATGCAACTAAAGGTATCCAGAATTTGTTTGAAACGCGAGAATTATTGATTGAAGCATTTAAGGAAGTAGTCAAGAGAGGGCCAAGAGCTCATGAGAAACTTATGGGTGTAAAAATTATGCTAAATGATGCAAAGCTTCACGAAGATGCAATTCATCGTGGACCGGCCCAAACAATTCCAGCTGTAAGAAATGGAATTAATGGTGCATTAGTCAGTGCTGGTGTTGCATTGTTAGAGCCAAAACAGAATGTGTACATTAATGTTCCACAGGATTTGATGGGGTCTGTTACTGGAGAAATGTCACAAAGAAGGGCTGAGATAGCCGGAATGGAAACTGAAGGAGATATGGCAGTCATTACTGCAAAAGCTCCTGTTAAAGAAATGTTTGGATTTGCAAGTGAGATAAGATCTGCAACAGGTGGAAGAGCACTTTGGAGCACTGAGTTTGCTGGATATGAGGCGCTGCCACGTGAGTTGCTAGATGGAATCACTGAGGAAATCCGTGAAAGAAAGGGGCTTAAGGCTGAAATGCCAAGGGCCGAAAATTACGCCGGTTAATCGCTTTTTGATTTAAC
>CAYFGG010000088.1:0-3424 GCA_964342795.1 uncultured archaeon
TGGCTTAACTATTATCCATCTAACGTTTGAAACGAGACTTTAATAATGCTAAACATTCTTAAGCTGCTGGACATAGGGGAATAGACCCTTAGGAGTAACATTTCGGAAATAAATCAATGACAAAGGACGCAGTTCCGCTAAAAGCCGTACACCACATAGAATTCTGGGTGGGTAATGCAAAACAGGCTGCCTATTTCTACAGAAATGCTTTTGGATTCAATCAAATAGCTTACTCAGGGCTAGAAACAGGGAATAGAGAGAAGGCTAGTTATGTACTTGAACAAGGAAGAGTCAGACTTGTATTTTCAACTCCACTCAATGGGAATAATGGCATATCTTCACACATAAAACGGCATGGTGATGGAGTCAAAGATGTTGCCTTTCATGTAGATGATGCGAAAGCATGTTATAGTGCATGTATCGAGAGAGGTGCTCAAAGCGCTTTAGAGCCTGTAGAAATTAATGATGAAAATGGTAGTATCACTCGTGCTGCTATTTGCACCTACGGAGATACAATACATTCATTCATATCGCACAATGACTACAATGGGCCTTTTCTCCCCGGATTTGTAGAAAGTGAGATTCGAGGAGATCCTGTAGGTCTAAGATTTGTTGACCATATTGTTGGAAACGTTGAATTAGGAAAAATGAATCATTGGGTTGATTTCTATGCAGACATAATGGGATTCACACAAATTCAAGCTTTCAGCGATGACGATATTTCAACCGAATATTCTGCACTAATGTCTAAAGTTATGGAAAGTGATAATGGAAGAATAAAATTTCCAATTAATGAGCCTGCTGAGGGAAGGAAGAAATCTCAGATTGATGAATACTTAGAATTCTATCAAGGACCAGGAGTGCAGCATATCGCTTTGCTCACTGATGACATAATCAAGGCTATTACGAAACTGAGGGAAAAAGGCGTTGAATTCCTAGAAGTCCCAGATACTTACTATGAGGATCTATCAAAACGAGTTGGAGTCATTGATGAGGATATTGAAGTTCTGAAGAAATTAAGAATACTTGTTGATAGAGATGATGAAGGGTACTTGTTACAGCTATTCACTAAACCAGTAGAGGATAGGCCCACGCTATTCTACGAAGTAATCCAAAGAAAAGGTTCCAGAGGTTTTGGAGTAGGAAATTTCAAAGCCCTGTTCCAAGCTATAGAAAAACATCAAGCAGAAAGAGGGAATTTGTAATGCACAGATATCACAAACTAGGAGAATTGGCCAAAAAAAGACATACTGTATTCAGAGACAAGGATGGAAATATCTATCATGAAGAGTTGAAAGGAAACAAAGGATTTGTTGGTCCATCGTCACTTCTTTACCATATTTATCCTCCTACTGAGGTGGTTTCCACCAAAGACATAGGGGCCTTTGAGATAGTAGAAGACGATGACAAAACATTGCGTATGAGGCACTTTTACACAAATAGAAAAAAGAAAGGAGGGAGTGCAATAATGGATAGAATTCCTTTCCTTTTCAATGATGATGTTATCATGATGATGTGCTATCCTGACAAGAATGATGATTATCATTATCGCAACGCTCAAGGTGATGAAATAGTCTATGTGAGCCAAGGAAGTGGGAAACTCGAAACTGCTTTTGGAAATATGGAATATTCTCAGGGAGACTATCTTGTGATTCCAAGAGGGATATTACATCGTTATATAATGAATGATGAAGAACACACACTACTGATAGTCGAATCACCTAGTGAAGTTCGTACTCCTAGAAGATACAGGAACGAATATGGACAGATTATTGAAAGAAGTCCTTATTCTGAAAGAGATTTTAGAGGACCGGATGAATTAATCACCCATGATGAAAAGGGAGAATTCAAGGTTGTTGTAAAGCAAAGAAATAGATTTACCGAAGTGACTTTGGGACACCATCCCTGTGATGTAGTCGGATGGGATGGATTCTACTATCCGTATGCATTCAGCATTCATGATTTTGAACCAATTGTAGGTAGAATACACGAACCTCCACCGGTGCATCAGACCTTTGCAGGTGACAGATTCGTACTTTGTTCATTCTGTCCAAGACCATTTGATTTCGATGAGAATGCAATTCCTGCACCATATAACCATTCGAACGTTATGTCTGATGAGGTAATCTACTACGATTCAAAGGAATTCATGTCTCGTAAAGGTGTTGAATTTGGTTCAATGACACTCCATCCAGATGGACTTACGCATGGACCACACCCTGGAAAGTATGAAGGGTCAATCGGAGCTAAATGGACGGATGAATTGGCCGTCATGGTTGACACTCATTATCCTCTCAAGGTCGCTAAGACTGCACTAGGGGTAGAAGATCAAGATTACAGTAAATCTTGGTTAGATGGCGAAGGATATAGGGAAGCTCTAGGCGAATAAATTCGATGAAAGAAAGTCTCAGAACTTTCATGCATGGCCTGATTGACTATGCTGGACTATTTCCACCAGCAAACTTGCCTCTGAACGAGGCGATTAATGATTATATCAAACACCTCAAAGGAGAAAATTCTTGGATGCTTGGAAGATTCATAATTCCAGTTACTAAGTTAGATGATTTAGACGTTTTTGTATCTCTTTTTGATGATATTGGAGGATTGAGACTATCTGTTTTGGGAAGTGGTGGAAATTCTGACGATGAGTATTTAAATAATATTGGTCAGGATATCACTAAAATTAATGATTACAGAAAAAAACACAATGGAAAAGTTAAAATCGATGTCTATGAATGTAAATTGCCCTCGAATTCGCCCTCCAAAAAGACTATTGAAAACGCAACAGACCTTTTGAATGAAAGTGAACTTTCGCATTATCATGAATTTCCAAAATTACCTGATGTTGGGATAAATTACTCAACCGAAGAAGATGGGAGTTCTTGGGATGAGATTGTTGGTCCTACTGTAAAAATGATATCTGGTTTTGATGGTGCGGGAATCAAGCTCAGATGTGGAGGAATCGTAAAGGAAGCTTTTCCAAGTGTGGAGCAAGTTGCAGCAATGATTCAAACCTGTGCTTTGACGGGAATATCTATGAAATGTACTGCAGGTTTACATCATCCAATTCGGCATTTTGCAGACGAATATGACGCCTATATGCATGGTTTCATCAACACTTTCGGTGCAGGAGTATTTACTTCAAAATTCCCTGAACCTGAAAATTCTGAAGAAAAATTTCGAATGTTCATACTTCTATCACACATAATTGACGAACAAGATCCACAGAATTTTGAATTCACAGATGACAAAATGACTTGGAAAGTTGGGGACGACAGAGACACTGTATTCGAATTTGGAACTAAAAATATTGATAATTGTCGAAAGAAAAGAATGATATCTTACGGCAGTTGCTCTTTTCAAGAGCCCATAGATGACTTGAAACAACTGGGATGGATGTAATGGACGAAACACACAATCCGAA
>CAYFGG010000089.1:0-3369 GCA_964342795.1 uncultured archaeon
TCTGTAGATGCTGCTCCAGCAGAGGGAGTTGACCTAGCAATAATTGAAGTATGGACAGATGACGAGGATCCCATCCACAACGAACATATTGCAATTTATGCTAAAATTAGGAATCAAGGAACCGAGAAATCTGATTCGTTTGAATTAAGATGGTATGATGATGATGAACGTTTTACTACACTTAGTGGCGCAGAAGTAGAAGTTGAAGAAGAAATTACTATCACTGGTGAATGGGTCGCTGAAGAAGGTGAAAGTGAATTGCTGGCAAGGCTAGTGAGTATTGAGCCTGCTGATCAAAATTCCAACAATAATGCAAGAGATTTTATCATAGAAGTTGGTCCACCTCCAGAAGAACCTGATTTTTCACCTGCTAATCTTGCCGTTGAAGGAACACTGGAGGAAGGTCAAGAAGTAACTATTAGTTTTGAAATACTCAATCTTGGTAAAACAAGTGGGAGCATCGATTATGATTTAATAATCAATGGAGATAGTGTGGATAGTGGGAACCTACAAGTAAATTCTGAGTCTTCTGAAACCAGAAATTACGCATGGACTGCAGAGAAAGGGACGCATAGCATAAAAATTGTATTGGACAATTCTGATCCTTCTGAAACTACAGAAGAAAACAATGAAGCTGAGATAAGTGTAGAAGTCGAGGAATCAAGTGCTAAATTTGAATTGGTAGAAATTACGTGGACTGATCCTCTATTCAAAAATGAGCAGACTGCTGTCAAAGTAGTTATACGTAACTACGGTGGAAAAGATGGAACTGTGAGTACAATGCTATACGCATCAGGGTCTATGATAGGAAACGAAGCAACCGAAATAGAATCTAATCAGGAAAAAGATGTTTACTTTGTTTGGACTCCGTCTGAAGTAGGAACTGTTTATCTTTCTGCACAAACTGACTATGACGATAACAGCATTGGAAAGAATGCTTACGTACAGGAAATCGAAGATGAGAATAATGTGCCAATAGCAGTAGGGTCAATATCTGTTAATGGCATACCAGCTAGCAGTTCAATGACTGCGAGTGCAGAAACTGGAGATACTCTTTCATTTAGTGGAAGTAACTCATACGATTCTGATGGTTCCATAGTGAAATATGAATGGAACATAGTAAGCAATGGAAATACAGATGAGATAAACATTAATCAAGAAAATTTTGATTACATATTTAGCGAGAAAGGTACGTATAGTGTGACTTTGACAGTTACGGATGATAAAGGCGATATGAGTTCTTGGGGAGGAAATATTATGGTAAATGAGAAAAAAATTATAACTAGTGGCGGAGATGAAGAAGATAGCAATTTACTACTTTATGGTGGTGGAACTGCAGTAGTTCTTGGGTTACTAGGTGTAGTTGGACTAAGATACTTTAGAAGTGATGAGGAAGATGATTTCTTTGACTTTGATGACGCCGGACCTGTGAATTTAGCATGTCCAAGCTGTGGTGGAGTTATTGCCATAACCACCGATCAAAGACCTATTCAGGTAGCATGTCCTATGTGCCAAAGTCAATTTGTAATTAGGGAATAATCAGGCGTTAATTCCAACGGCCTCTGATATATTATCAAATCCTGCTTGTTTTACACGCTTGTTGAGACCTGTTATAATGCTCCTAGCTATACCTGGACCTTCGAAGACTAAACCTGTATAAAGTTGAATCAAAGAAGCTCCTGCAGTTATCTTCTCCCAAGCATCCTCATCATTGAAAATGCCTCCAACTCCAATAATTGGAATTTTACCATCAGTCATGCGATATATCTTGCGTATTACCTCTGTGCTTGTAGCTTTCAATGGAATTCCACTAAGTCCCCCTTCCTGATCATAAACCATCTTACATTTTGAATTTGTTGTTTCCGGTCTGTCAGTAGTAGTATTCGTAGCTATTATACCTTGTAAATTGTTTTTAGAAATCGAATCCAGTATAGAGCCTATCTGCTGATCATCCAATTCTGGTGCTATTTTTACTAGGAGGGGTTTCGGTTCAGTTCCACCCCTTTTGGAACACTCTGTATTTGTTTTTTGACACGCTTTTAGAATTGAATCAAGATGATTTTGTTCCTGTAAATCTCGAAGACCTTGCGTGTTTGGTGAACTGACATTTATGACGAAGAAATCAGCATGATTCCATAATATCTTCATGGAACCTGCATAATCATTAGGTGCCTCATCAAGAGGTGTAATCTTAGACTTGCCAAGATTTACCCCGACTGGAGTTCCTGGCCAAAGACCTCTGTTTTTCCAGACTTCCAACTTATCATGCACTAACTCAGCCCCTATATTGTTGAAACCCATGCGGTTGACAAGGGCTTTCTCAGCTGTTGCCCTGAACATCCTTGGTTTTGGATTTCCCAATTGATCATGTAATGTAACGCCACCAATCTCAGAAAAACCAAAACCTAATGCCTGCCAAGCTGGAATCGCGGCTCCATTCTTGTCCAAGCCAGCGGCAATACCAAGTGGATTGGGGAATTCCAAACCAAAGAGATTGACTGGTAAATCTGGTGAACCATACAAGTTTCCTGTCAAGGACATCAGAAGTCGTGAACGACTAGTAACTGAAAGTGTAGAAATCAGACGATTATGAGCTTTCTCAGAGTCCTGCAGAAACACGGCAGGACGCAGGATTTTTCTGTAGAGGAGGCTCATCTAAAAATGAAGTCGATAACTGGTTCGATATAAGGTTAATGGAAGAACTACTCTAATTCTTCCTCAGCTTTTACTATATTGAAAACAACACTTACTATGCCAATCAGAACAAATGCAATCCCAAGAATTAGCAACCAATATGGAGAGTCATGCCAGTAAAACCAAGACATTGAAGAAATCAGTCCAATCATTAAGAAAAAGGCCGATGCTATTTGTCTTATCAGAAGGTTCACAAACGCTCACTGTCGTTGTCCTTAAAACCCGACCTCCATACAGCCCGATATGGGCATTAGCCTGACTGTGATTATTCCAACGTTGAATGAAGGCGAATCTATAGGGCCTACTATTGATCAAATCCCTAGAGACTTACCATGGTTGAATGTCAAAGTTCTTGTTATTGATGGAAATTCAACTGATGGTACAGTAGAAGAAGCAGAGAAAAGGGGTGCCAAAGTAGTTAATGAAAGTCGCAAAGGTTACGGAAGAGCATACAAAACCGGCTTCAATCTGGTAGATACTGATTATGTAGCAACTCTTGATGGAGATACTACTTACCCTGCTGACAAAATACCTCATGTGCTTGCATTCTTGATAAACAACAACCTTGATTTTGTAACGTGTAATAGACTTGACAAGATGGACAGTAATGCAATGTCAAGGACGCACAAAATAGGTAACTGGGGATTAACATTTGGAACAAATCTGTTTCATGGA
>CAYFGG010000090.1:0-1738 GCA_964342795.1 uncultured archaeon
ATGAAATTATCTATCTCTCCTATCAGTCCATCACATATTTTACATTGTTCTGAGGAGCAAATAAGACTATTTTCAGCCAATGAAGAATCTTCTGATTCAAAATGACTTAACATTTCTAGCCCTCTTTCACGGTTGTCTAAACCAAAACCCACTCTCCCTACAGTTCGACCTAAACAGGAAAAACAAAATGGTGCATAATCGGCTATTTTCTCAATATTAAACATTTCGAAGGGACTCCCGTATCTCCATTGCGCGTTCAGGAATGTCAGTTACAACTGAATGTATGTCCTCACTAATTAGTTTCTCTAACAATTTCTCATCATTAACTGTCCATACTTGTATTGGTATTTGCTTCTTCCGTAATCTTTCCATTAACCCAACCTCTACTATCTTAGAATTAGGCGATAGAAAATCTGCACCATCCAAAGAAACTCCAGAACCTGTAAATGATTCTTTCAGAACTTCAATGAATTGCGGAAGACTCCATTCTTCTCCCAGCAATAGACCTGTGAATATACGGGAATCAATTTCCTTTATCCTTTTCACAACATTTCTGTCGAAAGATTTCATTATAAAATGGTCATAGCCGAAGTAGTCCTTAACCATAGATATTACTTCCTCCTCATATCCAGACTCCTTCAATTCTACGTCAACCTCTATCTTTCCCTTAGCCGTCCAAAGAATCTGTTCTAGAGTTGGAACTACTGGATTAATCTCCGTTATATCTGAGAAGAATATCTCTCCAACCAATTTACCTTCAATTTGATCGTCATGAAAGCAAATCAATTGCCTGTCTTTAGTTCTACGAACGTCAAATTCTACCATGTCTATCTTCAAATCGATAGCATCTGTGATTGAATGAACTGTATTATCAGGACTGCCTAACTTCGTGCGGCCTCTGTGTGATATTATCTTAGTAGACATGCTGTACGAGGGTGCTTACGCACCATGTTTAAATAGTGTGAGTAGGTGGAGGATAGATTATCATGGATGAAGAGTCTGAGATAAGCAGCGGCACTTCAGGCAGGATAGAGGATTTGATTGTCGATTTGGGCAATGACCGCTTCATGACTAGACATGAGGCCCTAAATGCCCTGAAGGAAATGCTGCCTTTGCATGAAAGAGCCATATCTGCTGAACTAGTAAGATGGATTCAACTGTATGGGAAATCCGATGCTGGAAGTAGTGCCTCTTATGTGAACAAGGCTGCTTTAGACCTATTTCAGGGAATGACTGAAATGGGCCTCGAGCCATTAATTAATGACGGGCTAAAGAACGGTGATTTCTATGCAAGAAGGGCTGCTATGGATGCTATTGGCCGAACTGGAAGAATGTCAATAATGCCTTATCTGATACAAGGAATCGATGACGAAGATAGATACACCCGTTGGCATGCAGCTAAAGGACTAAGCCGCTTTGCAGGTTCTAGTGATGCAAGAGAAGCTCTTGTGAAAGCATTATCTGATGATGACCCACACGTTCGTAGGAGAGCGGGACGATCATTAGAGAAATTCGGTGGTATCGGACCAAGTGAAGACAAGGTTGAGGGACCAATGGAGGAAGATGGTGAAGGTGACATTGATGGAGATGGAATACCTGATTCAGAAGATGACGAACCTAGAACTCCAGATTATGATTCAATGACTGTGCCACAGCTCAAAGGTGCTCTCAAAGAAAAAGGACTGCCTGTTTCTGGAAAGAAATCTGACTTGATAGCTAGACTAAAAGAATAGAGTCA
>CAYFGG010000090.1:1838-3368 GCA_964342795.1 uncultured archaeon
CTTACAGTCCTATCAATGCCAAGACCAAATCCTGAATGAGGAACACTACCGAATTTTCTAATATCTAAATACCAACCATAGGATTCTGGCTCTAAGTCTTCTTCTCTGATTCGTTCAACAAGTTCATCTGGAGACCAGACTCTTTCACCGCCTCCAATTATCTCACCGTATCCTTCTGGAGCTAATAAATCATGACAAACTAAGGATTTAGGGTCGCTTGGATCTGGTCTGTGATAGAATCCTTTTTCTTTCGGAAAATTAGTAATGTAAAGCGGTGATTTCAGATCTTGCGTAAGCGCTTTCTCTTCCTTATATCCAAAATCATCTCCCCATGACAAATCGAAACCCATTGAATTCAACTTGTCAAGAACTTCTTCATACTTCATCTTGTCAAAGGGGGCCTTGATATTCTCTAAAATAGAGATATCTCTTCCAAGAAATTCCAATTCAGCTCGGTTGGAGGACAGGACTTCTTTCAAAATATGCTCAATCATTCCCTCTTCTAACTCCATCATCTGATGGTTGTGAAGCCAAGCTGATTCCACTTCAGCATGCCAAAATTCTGTCAAGTGACGTCGAGTTCGTGATTTTTCAGCTCTAAATGAAGGGGCAAGCGTGAAAATATTCTCTAAACCAAACATAGTGGCTTCTGCATACAATTGCCATGACTGGCTCAAGTGAGCATAGAATTTCTGCCCACTCTTCTCACTTGCATCATCATAGGAAACATTGAAAAGTGTTGAACCACCTTCGCAGGCAGATGTGGTGAAACTTGGAGACTGAATCTCTGTGAAATCCAAACCACTCCAGTAATCTCTGAATGCCTTGAAAACCGTTGAACGTATCTTAAGCGCTGAGACCATACTTCGGCTACGTAACCATAAATGTCTGTTATTCAACAAATGTTCATCACTCTGGTCCTTGGTTATAGGGAAAGTTTCAGCAAAGTGAAAAACATTGAATTTAGTTGCTCTAATTTCCCATCCTCCAGGAGCTCTATCGTCTTTTACTGGTTCCCCTTCCAATACAACTGAAGATTCAATCAGTGCCTTGCTAGCTCCATCAAAGTCTGCTTCTTTGACTTTCACCTTAGAAACTGTGCATTGAATCACGCCTGTAGAATCCCTCACTACTACAAAAGCTAGTTTTCCAGAAGAACGTGTCCTGTATATCCATCCTCTGATTTTGACTGACTTACTTGCTTTTCCAGCCAATACATCTCCAATCGAAGTATAATCTGTGGCATCTGGGAATTCCGGATATTCCATGTTAAAGCGATTAGATATCAGCACATATAGGTTTCCGATACTTGATTAAGAAGAAGGTCTGATTTTATATACGGTGCTCGAGTGCGCACATCTCAATAATGAAGAGAAGTTCCCGAGTCTGGAAAAAAGCCGGAAAACAACGCTGGAAATGGCGCAAGAAGAAAATGCGTCGTAGAAAGCGAGAAAGAAGGCGTAACAAGTAGTTCTTAATTCTCGACATATTTGCTTATAATGGCATCATATAAGGGTCTAAGATGCCTGT
>CAYFGG010000091.1:0-3365 GCA_964342795.1 uncultured archaeon
ATTCTCATGGGCCTAGCTCTTGGATACCATTCTCAATCTTTGGCGATTACTCCAGGAGCAGCAATGTCTTTGGGAGCAAAACCATTGCAATTGTTTGGAACAGACAAGCAAAAGAAAGAACATCTTCCAGATCTGGCAAGCGGTAAGCGCATGTTCGTTTTTGGTCTTTCTGAACCCGGCCGAGGTTCTGATGCGACTAATCCTCAAGTGACTGCTAAGAAAGATGGAAATGACTGGGTCATCAAAGGAGAGAAATGCTGGTCAACTAATGCTAAGTGGTCTAGCCATGTTGTAGTTCATGCTCTGACCAGTCCTGAATCCAAACCAGGACATCGAACGACATGTTTCATAGTTCCAATGGATAATCCCAATGTTTCTTATCAGGAAATGGCAGGAAAGGATCTTTGGAGCCAATCATCAACAGGTTCAATTAATTTTGATGATGTCAGAGTATCTAGTGATGCAATTCTTGGTAAGGAAAATGAAGGTTTCAAAGTAATGGCTCAGACACTGAATGGAGGCCGTCTCTTCATTGCAGGAATGTCTTTAGCCTCTCTGGCGTTTGCTCTTGACAAATGCCGAACCTATTCTCAGG
This sequence comes from uncultured archaeon, assembly GCA_964342795.1. GTDB lineage: Archaea > Thermoplasmatota > Poseidoniia > MGIII > CG-Epi1 > CG-Epi1. The sequence continues at coordinate 596 of CAYFGG010000091.1, forward strand.
AAAGGGAACAATTTGGAGTCCCAATTGGAACTTTTCAAAGAGTTCAGGACGTCATAATTGACATGGATATAACTTTGGAACAAGGTTTGACTTGGCTGCTTGATTTGACAAATAGATTTGACAATGATACTCTTGATAGAGAATCAGCAGCTAAGGTCAAGATTGAATGCTCACGCAGAGCATCTGATCATTTGACTATGGCCATGGAAATTTGTGGAGGTGTGGCATCTTTAGATGAGTTTGGACTTATTCGTCACCATAGAGATTTGTTTGTATGTAGAGTTGGAGAAGGCAGTAATTTTGCTCTCAAGGGCTTTGCCACTCGCCCACTAATGCCAGATATAACTTTACAGTAGAACCCAACACTGTTAAAGACAAGTATCTCTACACGATTGTGGAATTTGAAGAACTGGTATGTTATAGCCAGACCGTCATTTTGATTTTATTGGCAATTGGTTATATAATAAATAGTAAAAAAGACAGTTCAAAAACTTCAGAGAAAATAGAAAGAAAATGTAATGCTTGTGGTTATAATATTGGAGATGAGAATGTTAATTATTGTGCCAAATGCGGTGAATTAGTTTCACATTCAGCAGGCTTATCATTAGAAAAATAGAGTCAATGTTTTAAGTATCAATTTCCATGCTACAATGATGAAGCACAGAGATATCTCCCTATCAAACGAGAATAGTGATAGTTGCAGTCAAAGAAATTGTGATAATCCACCTAAACGTTCAATGCCACGAAAAAGAGCTGAAAAATCAGGGGTATTGAATTTGCAAGGATCAGGACGAAAGGTGAGCCTCTGCTCTGACTGTTATCGTTTGTACAAGAAGTCGACAAAGAAGGATAGGACTTTGGAGTCATTAGGCCGATGAGCATAACTTACGCCATATTTGAAGCTGAATTTAGGTCATCTATAAGGCGCAATCTTGAATCGATAAAGAAGAGATTTGTATCTACTGTTTTAATCGGGTTTTTAGGATTGATATTTTCTTTCGCCTGCATTCGCCTTGTGAAATTTGTTATTGATAATCCAGGGTTGTTTCCTGAGGGTTCAAATGAGGGATATGGTACAATATTAGTCATATTCTTTGCTCTATTTACTCTCAGATCTGCTGGCCACACTTACCGTAGGATAATAAAGTCAAAGATAATGGATATGCATCTAGTCCAACCGATTCATGCAAGAATCATAATGAATGGCATGTTATGGTCTATTGTTGTTCCTAATTTTCTTCTCTCAGTTTCTTTGTTAGTTGTCTTTGTAGCAGGTAATTATGTTACTAATACGAATATCATTATACCTACAGATTTTCTTATTTTATTTCTCCTGTTTGCTATATTGTCACCGATATGTGGATTCTTATTCTCTATAGTTGGTTCACTCCATCCTTTTTCACGTAAAATGAAATTCCTTCTCACTTTATCACCTCTATTGATTATTCTGATGTTCATTGCAAATATATCTCACACAGCACCCAGCTTGTCCATAGGAATTACGGTATCAAGTATGATGGTGATGATGATATTCTGCTATAATATGGACAAGATATTTGTCGAGGCTTTGGAATCACACAAAGTAAATTCGTCCTCACACAAGAATCCGCTTAGGTTCCTTAAATTTCATTGGCTGAGATTTATACTTGGTGATAGAGCAGCATCAATTTGTTCCAAAGAGGTGACTTCTTCTATTCGTGAAAGAGATGTTCTTAGTTCTGCTTTGTCAACGTTCTCTATTGCTGGAATTTTGATTTTTTGGTGGTTTAAGGTAGGAATGCCAACAGAACCGGTTGGAGATCTTCCACCAAAATTGTACTATCCAGGTATGCTTGCAATCAGTTTGTACATGGGAGCTTTGCTACAATGTACGATGTTAGGCTCCACAATGTTGGGTGTCGAGGGTAAACGGTTGTGGATTATGAAGTCCAATCCTGTAGAATCACTTTTGATAATGAAAGGAAAAGCAGCAGCACTTATAATAATGTCTATACCAGGTCTCTTGTCTATTTGGATTCCTATTTGTATTTTGGCAGCTTTTCCTATAAAAGTCTCACTTTTTTTCGGGCAATGTATTCTGATTCTAATCCTTTGCAATACCGGATTAGGGATATGGTCCGGAAGCGCCTTTGCCAATTTTGACGAGAATGATCGTGGAAATCCTGATATTCTTGTTCAATTCATGTTGATGGGAACTTCTGCACTGATATCTGCTATTTTCTTGGTTCTTCCAGCTACGGTCATGTTATATGATCACAATCTTGGTCTGTTTGCAGCGTTTATTTTCATGGTTGTTGCATATGGTATTTTAGTTGCAGGGATTAGAACTGGAGCTTCTGCATACAGGACTATCTACATTGATAGTTATGGCTCATAGTACTGGGAAATAGAATAATAATAGGCACTCAATACTGGTTCGTGGTCCTTGTCGCTTCCAATGAAATGGAGTTATACTTTGCAGATTTAGAAAAGAGAGCAGACGAATGTTATAACTTGGTCTCAAAGGCTAGAAAGGCAGGTTTTGATCCTGCAACTGAACCTGAAATACCAAGGGCAAAGGATCTAGCAGAGCGCGTAGAAGCTCAGGTTGGTCCAGAAGGGATAGCACCGCGGATAAGGGAAGTTTCTCAGGACAATGATCGAGAGTCAACAGCACTGATTATAGCCAAGGAATTAGCAGGTGATTTGAAAAGTAAATTAGGAGTTGAGGAGGCATTAGAACAAGCAGTACGCACATCTCTTTCAATTCTAACAGAAGGTGTTCTAGTGG
>CAYFGG010000092.1:0-3361 GCA_964342795.1 uncultured archaeon
GGAGCAGCCACAATTCTTCTAGTTGGCTTGGTCGGAGTTTGCTACGTAATGTTCAAAGTTAGGACAAGATAAGTCCTGTTAATTGTTTAAACCCACGACGCATGCAACAGATGGTGTTAGAAAAGAAACGTAAGCACAGGCATGGAATGTACCGCCTTTACGCCCCAATTTATGATCGTTTTATGGCTCCATCTTTTGCAGATGGCCATTCCAAAATGTACAAACCTTTAGATTTGAAAAAGGGAGATTATGTGTTAGAAGTTGGTATCGGAACTGGAATATCACTAAAACATTATCCGAATTTTGTTAAAGTTGAAGCTATTGATTACAGCGAACCTATGCTGGTAAAGGCTAGGAAGAGAGTTGAAAAGGGAGAAATTGAAGCCGACGTGAATATCCAGAAGATGGACGCTCACAAATTAGAATTCAATGACAAGCAATTCGATCACTCAGTGGTTGCACACACTCTAGCTGTTGTTGCGGATCCTGATGTTGTTTTAATGGAGATGAAAAGAGTCACAAAGTCCAAAGGTATTATAGTAATAGTAAATCATTACAAGGAAAAGAAGGGGATAATTGGTGGAGCTTGGAATCCCTTTAGAAAACGTCTTGGTTTGGGGAAGCATGTTGATTTCAAGGAATTGATTAAAGAATGTGGTTTAGAGTTGATAAGTGAAGAGCGTGTGAATGGGATAGGAACACATTCTAAGATGTTGGTCTGCAGAGTTCCATGATTAGCTTAGGTTCTGTTTTATCCAGTTCATAGTGTCTCTTATAGAATCTTTCAGATCCATTGGATTCCAGCCAAGAACATCTCTGGCTTTGCTTGAATCATAGTTCGTTATCTTCCCCATATATTCTTTCACTGTTTGAGGGCTAACACGAGGCGTATGTCCAAAAATGGTTCTCATAGCTTCGATTCTTGCAAATATTTTGACTTTCCACATAGGAGCAATCTTTCTTGGAACTTCTATTTCAGGCTCTATTTCCTCAATGAGGTCCATTAGTTCAAAACCGTCTACACATTGTGTGCAAAGAATGTGCCTTCCCTCAGCATTCTCATTCTCATAAGCATGTATGTGCCCAAGAGCTACATCCCTAACGTCAACATACCCAAATGTTTGTGGAGGCAGAACTTTCAATTCACCTTTTAGGATTTTGTCAAATAGCATTGTACTAGGTGTATGTCTATGGAAATATGGCCCTATTACTGCAGTGGGATTGATGACAACAACATTCATGTCAACTGCATTAGCATATTCCCAGGCTCTTCTTTCAGCTTCAGTCTTGGCATATGAGTAAGGATGCTTTGATTTATCGTTCCAATCGCTCTCGGTTAGAGCACGCCCTTTGGGGCCGCTCCTTCCAACCGCAGCAGTACTAGAAGTAAAAACAACTTTCTTAACATTTGCATTTCTTGCAGCTTTCAAGGCGTTGATTCCACCGATGATAGAAGGATTAATGATTTCCTCTTGAGGATTCTTCGCCCAGCTTTTGTATACTGCAGCGACTTGGAACAATCCTTCTATTCCCCTCATCGCATTTTCAATTGTTTCAGGTTTCATAAGGTCGAGTTCGACAATTTCCACATCCAATGAAGATAGATGAGAAACTAGTTCTGGATTGTTTTTGTCCCTAACGGAAGCGCGTACATTATATCCTCTTTCGGCAAGCATTTTCGTCAGGACGAAACCAACGTGTCCATTTGCCCCAGTTACCAGAACGTTCTTACCATTCATTTAACGGAAAACTTTTTCGCGATAGAACTTCAATTCTTCTATAGATTCGATGACATCATCCAGAGCACGATGAGTCTCTAATTTAGGTGGCATGCCTTCCAGAATGCTAGAATCCCAGCGGAGAACCAATTCCTTGATAGAAGAAACATCCACGACACGATAGTGAAGACGATTCTCAAGTTCATTCATCTGTGCATCCAGAAACCTCCTATCGGTTCCAATTGAATTTCCACACAAAGGAGGTCTGTATTTTCGATCAAGATGCTTATTCAGAAATTCTAGGGTCTCCTTTTCAGCTTCTTCTATTGTAACCTTACTATCTCTTACTTTTTCTAAAAGTCCTGAGCGCTGATGCATTTCATGCACGTAATCATTCATTCTCCCTAGTATAGTTTCATTTGCATGTATAACAATTTCAGGTCCTTCAGCAATTATATTCAGGTCCGAATCAGTTATCAAAGTTGCAATTTCTATGATACGATGCCGTTTTGGATTAAGGCCAGTCATCTCCAAATCCAGCCATACTAATTCGTTAGCCATACTCAAGGATTAGAGGCCTCCTAAATAGAATTTGTAGCGATATTGTCCTATAGGCCTTTCTAGATGGTAACATGTGTCATTTTTTGACCCTGCCAAGTTTACCAAAGAGACGATAGAGAGTCTTAAGGAGCAATTGTCAGGGAAATCTATCATAGCCGCTTCAGGAGGTGTGGATTCAACCGTTGCCGCGGCTTTGGTTTCAAAAGCAGTGGGTGATGAACTACTAGCAATCTATGTTGATACAGGATACATGCGTCTGGGAGAGTCTGAATTTGTATCATCTATGCTGAGTGAGTTAGGCGTTAATCATAAGGTGGTCAACGCGTCCGAAAGATTTTATGAAGGTTTGAAGGGAGTTATTGATCCTGAGGAGAAACGCAAGATTATAGGCGAGCTTTTCATCAGGATTTTTGAGGAAGAATCAAAAGAATATGGTGGTAAATTCTTAGTTCAGGGAACTATCGCTCCCGATTGGATAGAATCAGGAGGAGGAATGAGGGACACGATAAAATCACATCACAATGTTGGAGGTCTTCCAGAAGACATGGAAATGTCTCTTTGTGAACCAATAAGAGAATTGTACAAGGATGAAGTTCGGTCCTTGGCCGAGTTTCTGGATGTTCCTGTTGCTCATAGACAACCATTTCCTGGCCCGGGATTAGCCGTACGAGTAATGGGTGAAGCAACTCCAGAAAGGACAGAAGTTGTCAGGCAAGCTTGTCATATAGTTGAAGATGAGTTGGAACTAGCGGCTAAAGAAGGTAAAATGGAATTACCTTGGCAATACTTTGCAGTAATTTTACCAGTGAAAACAGTAGGAGTACAGGGCGATGTTAGGGCCTATGGCAATACTATTGCAGTTAGAGCAGTACAAAGTTATGACGCAATGACAGCACAAGCTTTGGAGATTCCTTATACAGTTTTAAAGAAAATATCAGAAAGAATTACACGTGAATTGAAATCAGAAGTTAATCGTGTTGTGTATGATATAACCGATAAGCCACCAGGCACAATTGAGTGGGAATAATGGTGCCGGGGGCGGGGTTTGAACCCGCGACCTTCGGATGTCCCAGGCATAGCCG
>CAYFGG010000093.1:0-3346 GCA_964342795.1 uncultured archaeon
TATTTTGCTTATCACTTAATTCTACCCATTCGAATGTAAATTTCAGTGCAATATCGTTGAGAGGATCAAAGTCTTCGGAATCATTGTAACCATCATTATCGTCATCGTTATCCTCGTTATCACCAATTCCATCTAGGTCATTGTCATTATATTCGGTTGAATCTGTAGGGAATAGGTCCTCAGTGTCATTGTATCCATCACCATCATCGTCTGGATCACTGTTGTCACCAATGCCATCACCATCAAGATCATTCCATTCCTTAGAATCATTAGGGAATGCATCTTTATCGTTTGAGACCCCATCCATATCCTTGTCGGAGATGTATTGATTTATTCCAACACCGATAAGCGTGCCTACGACTAAAACAACAACCACTTTGTCCATTAAATTCATTTTACAATCCCAATAGGGTCGGTAAATCCTGCATACGTGTAAAAGGTATCGCACCAGCCACTTCCAGTTCTTCAGCAGAACACATTCCGACAAGACCATAAACTGTGATATTGGCTTTAACTGCTGCAGTTACTCCAGATATGCTATCCTCTATAACCACGCAGTCATTTGTTTTTACATTCATTTTTTCAGCAGCATACAAGAATAGATCCGGAGCAGGTTTTGGAATTCCTACATCAGATGCAGTGTATATTTTATCTCCAAAGTAATCAATTAGTCCAGTTATTGTAAGAGAGCCCTTGACGTGCCGAGGTTCTCCATTTGAAGCAACGCATACGGGGATGGATATTTGTTCTAGAACTTCTTTTATCCCATCCATGGGAGTCAAATTTGTTTTATATGACTCACTTACTTTTGTTATTAATCTAGGTCGCCAATCAGGAGGTATTTCTTTTCCAGACAGCTCTCTCATTGTGTACATGACTGCATCAATTGTCTTTCCACCGAAAGTTTTTGTTGCATCTTCAGCGGTCATTTCAACGCCTAATTCACCCGCCATTTGAGCAATTACTGAGTTCGTAAGGTACTCACTGTCTACCAAGGTTCCATCACAATCAAAAATTATGCATTTAGTATTCATTAGTATGCCTTCATATCCTCACATTTCATTATTTCTCTGAGGAAAGATGTTGCATATGTACCCTTGTGCAACCCGAAAGAGAAGATAGGATTGTCAAATTCATCATATTCCAATTCAATCTCGTTTAAATTCTGTCTCAGTGGTCTGTACATTCCCAGAGACGACAATTCAGTTATTTCATCAATGAAAAAATCAGTAAAATTAATATTTTCTTCATTCATTATTTCTCTCTCAATATCTCCCTGTACGCCCTTTGTGTGCTCGCTTTTTGTACCCGGCAATAGTCCGGCAACCCAAGCTTTACCTTCTTTGCACCTTTTTTCTAGCTTGGCTTGATTTCTTACTGTAACTTCGATAATCTTTCTTTGATCAGGCCCACCGTAATTATCAGCAGGAATAATGTAGTCTCCGATTAGTGGTTTATTAATTTCTAGGCCTTGTCTTATCCTCTGGTCAAGAACTCTATTGAAGATAAGGCTCTGATAACTGTGAACCAACATTTTCAGAAGGCTCTCTGGAAGTTCTCTTAAGGCGCCAGTATAGTCACCTTCGTTTCGGCTTAAATGTCCAATAATCTGCCTTTCAAAAAGTAAATGATATGGAAATTTTTCTAATGCTTTCTCCATATTCTTGTTTTCCCTTAACCACTTTCTTGCTTCAGATCCTGAAGCATCTCCACCTTCTGTTGTTAGGTAATCCCATACAGCACTTTGATAATCACCTCGAACTATTTTCTCTCCAACAATGTGAGTTATTGGCCTTACAGCTCCAAAACGTTGAATTCCAAAATAATTCGGAAACCCTCCATCAAGCTGTTCTAAGATATCATTTATCTTATTTTTATCCTTATCAGAATCAGAAATTTTTATTCTGAATTTATTGCCAACTAGATTTCCCAATCTAATTGGTTTGGTGGTTTTGTGTATAAATTCTATTTCTATATTGCTTATATCTAGCCCTTCGATTTCATCTTTGGATGCCATCAAAGAGAAATACTGAGTACTCACAGCTCGTTTGTCTTTGGTTCCAGCAAATCCGATAGCCTTCTGACTAATCCTCAATTTCTTTGCAAGTTCCTTGACCAATACGTGTGTGTCCCAATTCTTAGAAGTAATCTTGACTATGGAATGTCTTCCACTATCAATCGCTTTTGCCCAGTTCCAATGCGGTATAGAGTCAGTTTTGATAAACTCTATAACTTCGAAGTCTTCAGCTACTTTCCGTAATTTTCCCCCAATGCCATCACTAGTTGAAAAGTATCCTTCTCTTCCAGCTTCCGGTCTTGCCGGTTTAGACATCCCTAAGATATTTTGTCGCTAATCACTTTTATGTCAGCGATAATTTTCTCTAAAGACTTTTGGATTGCTTTCTTAGGAGTACCTTTTTTGGTCCTAACGTAGAATCTGGGATGATCCAGAACAATATGTCCCATATAGTATGAGGCATAATCAACATTCGTGTCAGCTAACGTATGATTCATTAATGGACCTAGAAGCGTCTCATTTGCTCCACGAATCTCAATTTCCAATTCGTTCTTTGACTGATTGACTACGCTAACTTCCATGGGGTTGCGCGGACTCAAAGGGACATTATAAAGATTGGGCGAGCTTCACAGAATGTATTCTAACGTCTTCAGGAGCATCTGTTTTTACTCCCAATGGTGAAAAAACACTAGAACTTGCGAAGAATCCTGATTTCCTTATACATTCTACAATCTTTGTTCTTTGAGGAGTTTGTCCTATCTCAGCAACTTTAGCAAGATCATTGATGTCATACAGACCCGGAGGTCCATCAGCTTCTTCTCTAAGAGTATCTAACATTCTTTTCAATATTCCGTCTTCAAAATTAGGTACCAGCTTTGCATCGATAATCTTTCCCACCCATAGGGGACCAGCTGATTCTTCCTCTTCATCTTGAACCACTCTCATATCATTCGTTAGCCAACCTAGATTTTCTTCCTCATTCTTGCCAATCTTGACAAATACTCGCAGATGGTGTCCTTCGGAATAACACAATATTGGTTCAATACCTCTTCCCATTTCTGAAGCTAACTTGCATATTTTTGCTAGTAATATTCTAATTCCAACTTCTTTTGCAGCAACTTTCTTCATTGAAACAGCCCCGTATCTTTTCTTACAAACAGACGGTTTTGCTCCACAAAGTACTGCAGTATCCGTCGCAGCAATACCGAGTATTCCACTTTCTTTTACGCCCTTTAATGCAGCATTGAGATATGGAGCAGGCGTCCCAAATGGGTCTATGTCAATCCAATCATATTTTTCTTCTTCTAAAAGTTCTTCAACGTTTCTATG
>CAYFGG010000094.1:0-3330 GCA_964342795.1 uncultured archaeon
AATAATACTAGGAGGCATGATTATCTTTGGCAGCAAAGACGAATAGACAAGAAACGCTTAAGGGAATATTGTTAGTATTAATTACAATTTCCATTCTGACTAGTGTATACTATCTTAATCTTCCTGAAGAGGAAAACTCTGTAGAAGATAGTGAATACCTAAAAAGCGAAATATGTTATTACACCCTGCAGGGAATAAAGTCAGACTACCATTACCATCTTCAATTAAACGTCACAATTAATGGTGAAAGAATTGAGATACCAACAAATATTGGATTTGAAAAGGATGAGAATGGTGAAACTTTGTTTTTGCACCCCATTCATACCTACGACAACAGCGGTAGAGTACATGTGGAAACGACAAAGAATACCACTGCTAAGTTAGGATTTTTCTTTGATATTTGGGGAGAAGATTTCAGTAGTGAGAGAATACTGGGATACTCTGTTGACGAAAGCCATAGCCTCAATATGACGGTAAATGGCCAAAAAGTTGAAACCTTTGAAGAAACACTTCTTGAGCCCCGTATCAGTATAGATATAATATATAATAAAATAGACTGAAAGTTTTTCTTACCCTTCTAAACTAATGAATTATGGCACCTATCGTTGGGGACTTTGAACCAAAAAATTTATGGAAACACTTCGAAGACATAACAAAAATTCCTAGACCCTCCAAACACGAAGAAAAGATACTGCAATATCTGAAAAATTTTGCTAATGAAAGAAGCCTTGAGATGAGGGAAGACTCGACAGGAAATATTGTAATTATGAGGCCTGGAAGCAACGGGGGTGAGAATGCTCCAACCATCATTATACAAAGTCATGTGGATATGGTTTGTGAGAAAAATAGAGACTCTAATCATGATTTTATGAATGATCCGTTAAAATTGTACATTGATGGTGATTGGTTGAAAGCTGAAGGTACGACACTAGGCGCTGATAATGGAATAGGAGTCGCTGCAGCCTTGGCACTTCTTGATATGCCAAACAATTGCAAACTGCCACCATTAGAATGCTTATTCACAGTTGATGAAGAAACTGGTTTGACCGGTGCGTTTGCACTAAACGGGGAAATAATCAAAGGAAGAACTATGCTGAATCTAGATACTGAGGACTGGGGTGAGATATGTATTGGTTGTGCAGGTGGTGGTGACTCAAGTATAGACTTGATAGTTGATTATCAAGATGCACCTGCTGATTTCCTTTCATTTCAACTTTCCATTGAAGGCTTGATGGGAGGACATTCGGGTGTAGATATACATGAAGAAAGAGGGAACGCAATTGTTTTTCTAGCCTCAATCCTTGGCGCCTTACAGAATTCAATAGACTGCCGAGTTGTCTCGCTAGAAGGTGGTGACAAACACAATGCAATCCCAAGGGAGGCTTTTGCAACTGTGCTTGTTAGTCCTGAAGCTGTGTCTGATGCACAAATAATTGTTTCAAAGCGTGAGAAAGGACTCGTCAAAGAATTCGGTTCGAAAGAGAAGAAATTAAAAATTGGATTTACGGGATTAGATGATTCACCTGATAATACACTGACAAACAATAGTCAAACAGCATTAGTAGGCCTTCTCAGAACCATTCCACATGGAGTGCTGAAATACTCTCACGATGTAGAAGGGCTTGTAGAAACTTCTAACAATTTAGCAGCCGTAAAATCTGATGGAGGGAAATACAACATTGTTTCCTCTACACGCTCTTCAATAGCTGAAGCATTAGAACTGCAGAGAGAGAGGATCGCCCTAATGTCTAAGGTCTATGGTGCTGAAGTCGAACAAGATGAGGCTTATCCTGGGTGGGCTCCTGACCTAAGTTCTTCTATATTAGAAACCACCACTAAAATATATTCTGAAATGCTTGATGGAGAACCGCATGTTTGCGCAATTCATGCAGGTCTAGAATGTGGAGTGATTGGAGAAAAAGTGAATGGAATGGACATGATATCTTTTGGACCCACCATAAAAGGTCCACATTCTCCTGATGAAAGAGTAGACATTCCATCAGTTAAAAAATTCTGGGATCTTCTCCTTAAAATCCTAGAAGAACTCTCAGAGAAATAGAAGTGATTAATAGAATCAAGAAAAATCTAAATGAAGAATTGCCAGGAGCCAATTCTTGGGCCAAAATGGCAGTAAGATCTGTAAAAGATGAAAAAGACAATTTGGAAATCTTGAATGATTGGCTGTCTAAAGAAAATCTAAAATCTTTAAAAGATGCTGCAATCCTAATAGCACTTTTCGAAAAAGATGGTGAATATTGCTTCCCTATGATAAAAAGACCAGAAAATATAAAGAATCATCCTGGACAGATCGCTTTACCTGGTGGTTCAAAAGAGAAAGAGGAAAGTCTAGAACGTACTGCCCTTAGAGAGGCCCAAGAAGAAATTGGAATTGACCCTGACAAAGTAGAAATTATTGGGAGATTAACACCAATACCTGTTCCAGTATCTGGATATCTAGTACAAACTTACATTGGAATAATTGATGAAGAACCAAACTGGAAACTATCAAAAGATGAAGTGGCTGACTTCTTTATTCTGAAATTATCTGAACTTCTTGACGCAGATAATGAGTATTATGAAAAATGGAATCTAAGAGGTTTTGATGCTAAAGTTCCAATTTTCAAAATAGGTGATTTGAAAATATGGGGTGCTACAGCTTCCGTTCTAAGTGAATTCATAGAACTAACTAAATAGAGAATTAAGCGGGGCTACAAGATAGTGTGAGAATAAATCACCAAATAAGGCTGATAGAACAAAAGCCATCGCTAAAGGTATGATATATGGAATCTTGTAAGTCACCCAAGGTTCAGAAATTCCAGACTCTTCTAATTTATCCCATTGTGCTTCGGAATCTTGCTTGTTCTTAACAAAGGCAACAAGAACAACCTTACCTCCTATCACCTGCTGCATAGGCCACACAAAGCTTTCTCGTGCTTTATCTATGGGCATAATTGTACCAAAAAACATCTGGAAATAGGGCTTCTCAAAGTTTCCTTTTGAAATGTTGTAAAGTGCCAAAGCTAAAGGAATCAAAAGGTAAAGCAATAATGAGTTCATAAACACCACAAATGGATATGGAAAACCTCTTGTCTCAAATGCTGTAAATGGATTATCGCTAAAAGATAATGTGAATGGCGCGACAAGGCCTATTGTCATTATGGCCTTCACGTCTGCACCTCCTATTGTGGGGCCTAGATAGAACCAAGCATACATCATAAGAATTAGTATAGAGACTGAGACTAGGTCTACTAATTTGTAATCATTAGCGGACATTTCCTCATTCTCGACTGAAATTAAGAAGTAGACTGCACCTAATATTCCAAGAACTTG
>CAYFGG010000095.1:0-3325 GCA_964342795.1 uncultured archaeon
TTAGAGTATAAACTTCACTAACATTGAAAGTACCATTAGGTAATCCAGACAATGTTATCCCAACTCCAGAGTCAGGGTTCACTCCATGACAACTGCAACCATTTGCTTCCACCATGTCAGCTATTCCTGCATCTATTCCAGTAGGTTGTGTGTTAGCTGTTGGGAATGCGGTAACTGCAATCAACATAGATACTAAAAATCCAACACTGAGAATCTTGATGGTTTTACCGTTCATTCTACCTCTGTAATCCACAAAGTTGCTAACATCTTGGAGTGGTTATCTCCACAAAATTCAGTACAATAAATGTTGTATTCGCCAGGCTCAACATCACTAGTGTCAACCCAAGCCAGTGTTTCCACACCAGGTACAGCATCCTGTTTTACACCAATCTCAACTATATAAAATGCATGTAAAACATCTGTTGGGTTTCCATTTTCGTCCTTTGCTACATTGATATTGAAACGAATAATACTACCATGTGGGATTTCTACACAATTCATCCCATTGGTCATTGCAGGAACCATCTCTTCACATGAATTGAAATTTTCTGGAACTTCATAGCCATCTTCATAAGTGAATGACCAGTACCATTGTCCTGCTATAACATCAATCGTTAAATCAGTCTCATCCTCATCAGGAACATCCCAGAGATAGTCCAATGGTGCTAATGAGATAAACGTTAACCATATTACTAGAATAAGTGGTGCAATCGTCCAAGCCAGTTCGATGGTAACATTACCTCTTTCGTGAGGGAAAACACCGGCCTTCAGAGCATCTTTATGCTCAGGATCGCCCTCTTTGTGCTTGTACACAATCAGATTATATGCCATCCACACAAACACAAGAACTCCAACGATAATCGACCAGATCATCATTTGCCAAGTAATTCCAAGATATCCAGGACTAGTGCCACCAAAGTCGTGCCAGATACTGGGATTATCAGGAAATATAATATCTTCAATCAATGACATTTTGTTGCCTCAATAATGCACAGTGTTAACTGCATTTAGGGCGGGGTTATAAAGGATATATATCTATCACAGATTTATATTGTATGCAGTGTCAATAACTAGAATTATGAACAATGTATAAAGATAAATATTCGAGAATCTGAAGAGATTCCATGCATCTTCTTCTGACTTGCTTTTGCGAAGAGAGAATGCTAGAAAAGAGAAATACATCGATAGAGCAAGACTACAAACCAGAAAAATAATCCCGGTTTCTCCATTTATGTAAATCAAGGCGCTCGTGAAAATTAGTGCTACAGTGTAACCAGCGATATGATTCCTAGTAACGTCCTCACCACTTACAACTGGAAGCATCGGTACGCCTGCTTCTCCATAATCTCTCCTTTTTGAGAGGGTAAGCGACCAGAAGTGAGGCGGAGTCCACATGAAAATAGTCAGAACCATAAGCCAAGGTAGCGTTGATTCAATGCCACCAGAGGCTGCTGCCCATCCGATTGCAGGCGGTGTTGAGCCCGCTAGTCCTCCAATTACAATATTCTGAGGTGTTCTTCTTTTCAATAACATAGTGTATATGCAAACATAAAAGAAAGCACTGAATGCAGTTACCATTCCAGCATTTTGATTAGCTAGAAGCGTAACGATTGCAATACCGCTTAGACAGACACCCAAACCAAATGCCAGCGCGTGACTTGGTGAAATGTATCCTGAGGGAATAGGCCTATTCACCGTTCTTTCCATCAAAGGATCTATATCTCTTTCATACCACATATTGATGGCCATTGAACCACCACTTGCTAGCGACCCTCCTATCAGCACGATTCCACATGAAATTAGACTGTCAATGTAGTCTCTCCCAGAATCATAACCTTCTTTGAAATCGTATACTAAAACTCCACAGATAGCCGTTGCCTGAAGCAAGAAAACGACTCTTGGTTTCATCAGAATCCAATATATTTGAAGGAGCGATGGTTTATCCATGATTAGCCTCATTTTGGGTTGCGTTGCACAATAGATATGCTCCAGCTATACAGAGAAAGGAGACTGTTCCAATCAGAAGATGTAATAGAGACACCCACCCTGGGAAAGTTCCCTCTCCAGCCAGAATAAGATAGAGACCTCCTATTCCTATGTTGATTATGTAGAGTCCAAGTGTCACATCAATAAAAACGGAAAGGATTGATTTTTCATTGTTATCGTCGTTCCATTTTCGCACCCAGATTAAGAATCCTAAGACCAATAGTGCTGAAATCCGGTGTACGAACTGTATGATTGTTCCTAATTGGGATAATTCAGGTATTATCTTTCCGTGGCAGAACGGCCATCCCTCATATAATCCAATTCCACAAGCACCTCTATGATATCCACTAGATAATAGTGCTCCAATCAACATTTGTAGAAGAAGGAAAAAAGCCACGAACCATAACAGATTCATTGTCTTTTCATTTTTGCTATCAAAAATGAGATATTCAGGTAATCCGGTTTGGTTGTGCCACCATAGTACCCCAACAGCAAGTAATGAGCTAGTAAACATCAATGCCATGAAAAGATGTAATGCGACTGTCCAAGGCGCATTGTCGAGATCAACAGTGATGTACCCCACAACAGCTTGCATCAATAATAGGACAGTTACTAGGAAATGAATCTTGTAGACCTTTTTCCCAATCTCTTCACGTAATGTCCAAGTAGTGTAATGACTGTATAAGACCAGAATACCTATGATTCCAACTAAGCCCCTATGCAGCCATTCAGTGAAAATCTGACCTGTGGTGTACCTATGTTCAGCCCCTCTAGAATCTATTTCGTCAGGATTTTCCTCCCACCATTCTTCCTGTTCCTCGGGTGACACATCAAATCCCCACGTACCGAAACATGTAGGCCAGTCAGGACAGCTCTCCCCTGCGTCGCTTATCCGAATCCATCCTCCCGTTGCGATAATCATGAAAGCTATCACCGTGAGCATAAACGGGACTTGATGAGAACGGTACCAAACAACCATGATATCGCGCAAATCCACGGGTCTTTATAGTTACGTTGGATTTTAGATACCAATAAATAGTATCACGGTACGACATCATTATGTCCAGACAGGCACTGGCACTAGGCTTAGTCGCGACTCTCATATTGAGCACGCTGTTCTTTTCTCCAGTTACGAAAGCTGAAGAAGATGAAGAATTTTATGAGGATCAACCATATTTGTACTATGATTTACACATTCATGAGTTGAATCATAAGCATGTAGATGAACATGAGTATCCCGATTTTAGTGGCTCAGTCTATATGCGCAGGGAATATTCTTCTGAAGAATCTAAAAAATTCAGAGAACTCCTTGTTAAGAGTTACAAAATTTCAGTTCTAG
>CAYFGG010000096.1:0-3307 GCA_964342795.1 uncultured archaeon
TGAACTCGTAGAAAGATTGGTTGCCTCCGATCAGGATACGGATGAAGTTGTTTCTGAAAAAGAATCTGTTGGAAAAATACAATTTGAAGACATTGAAGGCCTTTCTCGTTCGGAATTGAGAAAGTTAAGAAAGAATTATCATATTTTGGCTGAGGAGATTAGGGTAAAGAGAGACGAGTTAAATCTCAAATCTCAAACACATGCGGCTGAGCGTAACGAGCTTAATCAGCAAGCTAAGGAACACATGGATAATGTCCATCTATACAGAGATCGTAGAAATGGACTCAATGTGGAAGTTGGTCAAATTAGAGATGAACGTAGGGAAGTCTCTAACAAGGTTAAAGGTCTAAAGGATAAATTCTTAAAATTGAAAAGATCAAGATTCTCAGGCCGTAATCTTCCCCCAATATCAAGATTGAGAAAGCAAATACAAGAACTTGAGATAAGACAGATGACAACTCCTCTTACAACGGATAAAGAAAGGGCCTTAGTTGAAGAAATTGCATCCCTTCAAAACAAAATCAAGGAACATGATGAATTGATTGAGACAGATACAGAGGTGTTGGAAGCGCGTGATGAGTTCAGAAAATTCGAAGATAAACGTAGAGAACTTAGTAGAGCTATGCAGAAGACCCGTCAGGAAGCTCAAGTCTGTCACAACACGATGAAAGATTCGTTAAGGCTAAATCGATCCACAAGGCGTAGAGCAGATTCTGCCCAAAGGATGTTTGTTAAGGTAAAAGAGAAGGCAGATGAAGTTCACAATGAATACATAGATTATCTGAAAGCGATGCAAGAGATTGATAGAACAACTGCATCTCACAGTAAATCTGGTTCAGTTGCAGACCAGAAAGCTAGTGCAGCTAGCGCAGAAGACCTTTTCGCAAAATTCTTGGCTGGAGAGAAATTATCAACTGAACAGTTGATGATAATTCAAAAAGCTGGAATGCTTTAGTTAATATTCATTAACCACCGCCCATTGTTATTCTGAAGTCACTATGGGTCGTTTGCTTTGGAGTCCATCTGAGAGTAGGATAAAATCCAGTTTACTCTATAAATTTATCCAAGAATCACCAATTGACACAGATTCATACTTTGATCTTCATAGATGGTCCATTGATAATATGCAGGACTTCTGGTCGCATTTCTGGGAGTTTTCTAAAATTATTTACTCTAAAAGTTATGAAAAGGTGTTGGAAAATCCAACTATGCCCGGGGCTCGTTGGTTCACAGGTTCAGAGTTGAATTATGCAGAAAATCTCTTGTCAGGAAATGAAAATCACGTTGCAGTCATTAGCACTGGCGAAGGCAGAGAAGATATTCAAGTCACTTTTGGGGAATTGAAAAAATTAGTAGCAAAAGCTCAGTTAGGCCTAAGAGAACTGGGTGTAGATAGTGGAACTAGGGTAGCCGCTTTTGTTCCTAATTGCCTTGAAACATTAGTCCTTATGTTGGCTGCTACGGCAACCGGGGCAATTTGGACTTCCTGTTCTCCAGATTTTGGATCACAGGGAGTTGTTGATCGTTTTGGCCAAGTTCAACCATCAGTCTTGATAGTTGCAAATGGTTACAATTACAATGGGAAGGTTTTTTCACTAGAAGATAAGATTAACAAGGTTCTTGAGGTTATTGATGCAGTTGAGAATGTAGTAGAGATAGAATTTGTAGAAACATCTTGTAACATTCTTCATACATCAACAACTAGCTATAGTGATTTAATCTCAAATGAGTCCACGATTCCTGATTTTGTTCAATTGCCATTTGATCATCCACTCTACATAATGTATTCATCAGGAACGACAGGCCCCCCAAAGTCAATCGTACATAGTTCAGGAGGAACATTAATCCAGCATTTGAAGGAACACAAACTACAGTGTGATATCCAGTCTGGGAGAGATCGATTATTCTGGTTCACAACATGTGGTTGGATGATGTGGAATTGGCTTGTTTCTGGCCTAGCTTCTGGCGCATCCATTGTATTGTACGATGGAAGTCCCGGCCATCCAAATCTAGGAGCTCTTTGGAGAATGGCAGATAGAACAGAGATAACTCACTTTGGGACAAGTCCAAAATTCCTAGCTGCATGTAGCAAGTCTGAATTGGTACCAAAAGAAATTGCAGACTTGTCAAATTTCAAAGCGATCTTGTCCACAGGTGCACCTCTAGTCTCTGAGCAGTTTGACTGGATCTATGATAATGTAAATCCAGATATTCATTTAGCATCAATATCAGGCGGTACAGATATTATAGGATGTTTCCTCGCAGGTTCACCAATTCTACCAGTTCATCGAGGAGAGTTACAGTGTCCTCAATTAGGAATGGATGTTCAATCATGGAATGCTGATGGCAAGTCAGTTATTGGAGAGAGTGGTGAACTAGTCTGTGCCAGTCCATTTCCTTCAATGCCAATCAGTTTTTGGAATGATATTGATGGTTCAAACTACAGATCTGCATATTTTGATGAATTTGAAGGCGTCTGGACACATGGAGATTATGTAGAAATTACATCTAATGGAGGTGCAATAATTTATGGAAGAAGTGACACTACTTTGAATCCAGGCGGCGTCAGGATAGGTACTGCTGAGATATACCGCTCTGTAGAGAATATGGAGCAGATTATAGATGCCGTAGTTGTTGGAAGACCAAATAATGGCGATGTAGACGTTGTTCTTTGTGTAAAATTAGCAGATGGAACTATTTTAGATGATGGTCTCAAATCAGATATTAGTAGTCAGATTAGGAGTGCTACTACTCCTCGCCATGTTCCAGATTACATTTTTGAGGTCGATGACATACCTTATACAATAAGCGGCAAGAAAGTTGAGAAGGCAGTTTTAGCAACCATAACTGGCCGACCTGTGGGGAATAAGGATGCTCTGGCTAATCCTGAAGCATTAGAACAATATTCAGCCTTATCGTTCTGAAAAGCTTTAGAACAGCATCCTTCTGACATCAATGTGAAGGCCCACTTCTTAGCCCTGTTTTTTGCAAGTTCTCTTGTTTTGAGCCTTGTGGATACAGGAAGTTATGACGTTCAGCACAATAATCCAGATATAGTTAAGACTTCACAGGATATCCAAGATTGTGGCCCTATAACCTTCTCCGACAATGTAAAATCAGCTTTCAAGCGTGAGTCCGACTTGTCTCAGTATTCCCCTTCTCAGTTGTATCTAGCTAAAGATTGGGTTATTGTGTTTAAGGAGCCTTATTGTGATTATGAATTAGCTGAGATAATAGATACAGAAAGAATAGATTCATATTATAATTTTGAAATTCTCAGTGGAACATGGGTTATAGAGTTCCAAAC
>CAYFGG010000097.1:0-3240 GCA_964342795.1 uncultured archaeon
CTTTCAGCAGTTCTAGGTGAAATTGAATTCATTAACACTTTGACTGAGAGAGAATTGGTCCGTGGTGTTCCACTATGGATGCCAGTGGTTGGCCTTGGAGCATTGATTGCTTTAGCAGTTCCAGTTGCTGTTCTTCGTAGACGTGGAGGTGGAAAGAAGAAGTCTAAGAAGAGTGACGATGATGAAGTTGATGAAGAGGAAGGTGAAGGAGAACAGGAAGCAGCGCCACCAAGCAAGATTGGCGTAGCGATTGTATCAACTTTGGATGGTAAAACAGCTAATGTCAAAGTACCTTCCAATATGCCAGTTAACAAATTGTTGCAGAATTGTGTTGGAAAATTCCCATTGCCACACGCCAACTTTGCAGTAATGCTGAATGGTGTCGCCGTTGACATAAATGCTACCCTTGAAGGGGCAGGATTAACTGACGGTTGTCAGGTAGATTTAGTCCCACTCGAGTAGATTAGCAGATGCTTGATGCATTAGTAATCGGTGCAGGTCCTAGTGGTTCTCGTACGGCTTGGAATCTAGCGAAAGCAGGATATTCTACTGCTCTTGTTGAAGAGCACGAGATGGTAGGGGAACCATGCCAGTGTGCAGGTTTGATAACTCCTAGAACCTTTGATTATTTGGGTTATCGCCGTCCAGTTCATCAAGAGATGAATGGAGCACGTCTATGGGGACCCAAGGATTCCTTTCTAGATTTCCAGGCCTCAGAGACCAAGGCTCTAGTCATAGATAGACCAGATTTGGATCGTTCTATTGCTAACAAAGCCACAGATTCTGGCACAGAGTTATTGGCAGGACATAGATATCTAGGTCATAAAAGGATGAATGGTGGAATTACAGCCACAATTCAAGGTAAGTCAGGAAAACAAGAGATTAGCACGAGGATGTTGATAGGCTCAGATGGGCCAGCATCTAGAGTAGCCCGCGATTCAGGTTTGAGTACAAAAAGAGAGGTTTTAGCAGCATTTGGTGCAGATGTTGAAGGATATCAGGGGAGAGACAATCACGTCGATCTTTTTGTTGGTTCAGAACTAGCTCCACGTTTTTTTGGTTGGGGCATTCCAACAGGTCCCAATGAGGGTCGCATAGGTTTGGCTACAGTTCTTCCAAATCGCCCTAAGAATTTCTTTAGAGATTATTTTCATAATGGTGCACCATCAAAGTTGTTGGGCGGTGCCAAGATAATTAACCGTGTGAGTGGTCTGATACCATTTGGAACACGTAATCCAAGTTATACAGACAATGTTCTTTTGACGGGAGATGCTGCAGGAATGGCTAAGCCAACATCAGGTGGTGGAATCTACTCAGGTTTAATATCTGCGGATGCAGCCTCAGAAATTGCTGAAAAGGCACTCCAGAAGGATACTTTTGATTCAGAATCTCTAAGTCCATACCAGAAACTTTTGAAGGAGCGAATAGGCGGTGAATTATCTAAAGGTCAGCACCTCAGAAAAGCTTTCCTAAGTATGACTGATGATCAATTAGCAGAGATAATATCAATTTTAGGTGAGCCCAAGGTTAAAGATGCAATAGAGAAAAGTGGAGATTTAGACTACGCTTCCCTAGCCGCCTTTTCTGTACTTAAGGCGCAACCTAAGCTGGTTAAGTTTGCCCCTTTGCTTCTGAAGCCATTTATTTAGTTCAGGATAGTTTCCTTCTTCTTCGAGATAGAATACAACGGCTAATCCTGCGAAGACAACCGTCAAAGTTATTAGAATATACAGGGGCCATTTAGGGATAGGTTTTTTGACACCAAAAGAAGAATCTGGTATTATTCCATCCACTCCCAAGGATTCCAAGTTTATGTTACCAGGAGACCCATCCGTCACATTGGTTGTAGCTTCTTCCCATTGTTCCATGCTCCAGTGGCCTCTGGATTGCATAGTTCTTGATGTTCCATTGTGCTCAAAGTTCATCTCGAATCGAACAAAATAGGTTCCTTCTTTTGTGTCATCATTAGACAATATTTCAAACTCAAAAGAGATAGTCTCATTTGCTTCTATTGTTCCAACGTCAAAAGTTGCCTTCTTTGCGTCACTAGTTTCGACACAGTTTGAATTCCAACATGTGTTTCTTATGGTTGGTCTTTCACTAGATGAGATCTTATCTAAAGTCTCAGATTCATCTATATCTGCTCTGTGGTATATCTCAGCAATAATTGTAACACTCTCTATAGATTCCCCATATCTATTGTGAATGTCTAAGGCGAAGTCTCCGTTGTCACCAGGTTCTAGTTGTGGAGTACTAAAATTATGAAAATCAGGTATGTTACCTGGATGACTGACATATTCATCTATTTCTCCTCCGACTATTGGTTGCCAAAATAGTGCAACAGTCAATATTATTCCCCAAAGACGCTTCATTGTTTCAGTCACGTAAGTCTCCCTTTAAAACCAGTATCATACCAAAAAATAGTCAGAGATTTGATTTATATGGGCCATCCTTTGGAATCACTATGCGGTTGTTGTTTGCTATAAGCGCATTTTTCGCCCTGTCGATTATTTTTCTGACAAGTAATGTAGTATCAGAAAAATACGAATATGATAATCTGACAGTACCCTCTGGAGAAATTATTACTTTTGAAGCTGATGAGCTGTGGCTTCAGGGAGATATTTTGATAGATGGTGAATTGACAATAAAGAATAGTGTAATCAACGTTAATCGTTCCTTGGATTTGACTATATCCGAGATACGTATCAATTCTACGGGTAAACTGAATCTCATCAATACTACAATTACAACAGTTGAGAATGATACATATGGACTTACTTACTATGCATTGGTTTCAGACGCTGGAGATCTTTCCATAGAAAACTCCTCAATTTACTACGCAATGATATGGTTAGTAGGTGGGAACGCTAGCATAACTAATCTTTCACTTGATGGATATGGTGTTTCTAATTATGGAATCTTTTCTGAGGATACAAATTTGATTGCTTCAGGCGTATCAATCCGGAATTATACTCTAGGTCTACGAGCCATAGGTACAACACCCACACTAAATTCAGTATTCTACTATAATTGCAGTACTTGGATGACACAAGAATGGTGGGTTACTTTCTCCCCCGTTGAGGAATCTACAGGTTTACCAGTATCGGGATTTGAAGTAAGACAATGGAATACAGAAGGCAATATGCTTGGAACATGGAACTGGGCTAAACAGTATGAAATTACTTCTGATGGCCAGATGGTAACACATATGGCCAATTTCACCTCATATCTTAATCTTGG
>CAYFGG010000098.1:0-3199 GCA_964342795.1 uncultured archaeon
AATATGAAACCACTGATGGAAAATCAGGCAAGTTAGTTATTTTGTCAATCAGTTCTCTAGTCAATTTAGAAAGTCAGATTAGTGGAATAGTTGTAGATAAAGTGAAATTGCAAGCCTCGGATGAGGGATTGACACTTGTTGGAGATGGTGTGATAGCAAATGAAGTTAATGAGGAACTGCACCCAAGTGCAACAATATATCAGTGGGATGCTAAAGTTGAGAAATCAAACTTCTTTGACGATGGTGAAGATATAATTGTTAAAACAATATTCTGGACGCCTTACAGGGGATTCGTGTCCATAGATGGTGGTTTTCAAACAATCGTTTGTATAGCATTTGGCACTAACCAAGCAACCATAAATCAGGCTGTGGAAATCGTAGAAAACATAAATTAGTGAATAAAATGAGATTCTGTCCAAAATGTAAAGCATTGATGATGCTGAGTAGAGAAACTAACGAAATGGTTTGTAAAAGGCCTGATTGTGGACATAAAGAACCGAATAAGGAAAAAGCTGAGATAACTACTAAGGAAAGAATAGAACGAGAAATTGTCGTAACAGAAGGTATAGAGGGAACGCTACCAACGACTAAGATTATATGCGAAAAATGTAAACATAATGAAGCTACTTGGGTAATTAGACAAACCAGAGCGGCAGATGAGCCTTCTACTAGAATCTATCAATGTACAAAATGTAGGCACAAGTGGCGTGAGTACTAAACCAAACGACCATTAGAGCGTAAGATTCTATTTTTGAGATACGATATCAATTCATCTTTCAGCTCAGATGATTTGGTAATGTCTGGAGCGTGACAGATTAACTCAAGCGCGCTCCTCAATGATTCCTCTCCACCTATTGTTCTCAAAAATATCATTGAGAGATGGATAGATTCATCCAAACTAGACTTTGCGGAGTGATAAATTATAGAGCGCAAATTCTCCTCCTTGAAACTGCTCAAGTGCATTCCTGGCAGATTCTTGCACATATTAGTCAATTTGTTTATTGTCAAACCTTCAACATTTATAGATATGTGGGAATTAGAATCTTTGTTTTCTAGGCGCAATTCACCATGTTCATCTTCACTGATTTTATATGGTTCAATGTAGCATCCTAAAAAGTTAGTTTCGATATCACCTAACCATGAGGTATATGATCGACCTGCCTCATCCTGATACTGAATTATCAATGCTACACGAGTAAAAGATCTATTTACTGGGTCAAAAGTAAAAATGGGTGAATAAGTTTCATTAGTATCTAAATGATTAAGACGTATAACTCCAGATAATGGATTTACCAAATTAAGACCACTACCCTCTATCTTTATTCTAAGAAAAACATTGCTTAAAGAACCATCTGAAACATTTTTTAGATTAAGGTTAAGATTCACGCTAGATTTGCATTCGAAACCCAATGAATCTAAAAAGATGTGGTCTGTTTTATCAGAATAATCAACAAATGCCATATGATTCTCAATTTTATTTGTAATTAATTCTTGCTTTTCATAACGAAGTTTTTCACATTGATGATATGTCTCTAGAAACTGACGGGGCTGATCATCTAATTGCCCGGTTTTGAGCCAGTCAATAACTAAATCCTTAACATTGGATTCTAATGATTTTACATCATTTTTGGCGCTCTTAATCAGTCCTTCTACATTTGTTATCTCTTCAGATACGCCCTTTTTTGCTTCCTTCAGGAAATGTGAATTGGAATTTTCAGTACCCTCTTCAGAGCCCTTGAATTTATATTTGTCAAGTTTAGAAAGCATAAACTTTGCCCTTTCTAAAAGATTGTTAAGTTCTGAAATGTCTCCCAGATCACTATGTAGCGAATAGTAAGGATAAAGTTGTGGAACCATATCATCAGTTTGGGCTCCCTGAAGTCCCAATTGCTCCATAAAATTTGATAGTCCATCTAAGTACCCTACATGGCGCTGATGGAGATCTGTCAAACGTCTGTTTACTGATGTTATGATATCAAAGGATTCTTTGACTAGAGTAAATTTACCCGAATAAAGTGATTTGGATTTGTCTATATCATATTTAACGCGATCTAAATTGTCCTCGTACACTGAAACTTTAGAAATTAGAATCTCAGACGTGTGTAGCTCTTCATCAAAACTTGACCTTAGAAATCCTTCGTTTTGAAACCAATGAAGTTTATTCTCTGACGCAACTATGACGTCCCCTCCATGGCTAGGAAATGAAAAGTCAACAACCTTTTCTCTAGCTTGATAAGACCAAGCTTGATGGCCACTCCCATCAATAACATGAAACACACTACTGGAAAACACACCTGTCATTCTGCCTGAATACAAACTGTATGCGCCTTGGAGCTTTTCTTTGGAGCGATACTTCCAAATCTCATCTCCATTACGATCCTGACAAACCAATGTCTTAAAATCTAAAGTAAAAATATGCTGAGTTCCCTCTCTTAAGAAATTTAAATCGTTGACAAACTTTCCCTCTTTTTGCCAGAGTTCAAGGCCTCCGTAGGAATAAGCAACCATCTTATTTTCAGATACGGCTATGAAATGATCACTAGTGCTGTGCACACTAGAAAACTTAATATCTGATTTTACATTTAGTACCTTTCCATCGTTGTCAAGAACAAACAAACCCATTTCTGTAGAAACTACCGTTTTCTTTTCATAAATGGAAAAATCTATAATTTCACCATTAAAATTCGTTTCATTCAAAATTTCTCCGAATCTACCTATTTTATTCAAAGAGTTCTCATGTGAAATCAGAATAAAATCAAAATTTGGAGTAGGGCGTAATACACTATTATCAACTACTCCAGAATATTCCCATTTTACTTGCCCCCATAGGTCGTAACATACCAACTTTTTCGATGTCAATGCTAGTATTGAATTTGTATTCCCTGACACATATACTTGCTTTCCTCTCTTCAAGGGTATGTTATCCAATAATTCTCTATTAGCAAAAATACTAATTGATGAATTAGTTAAGGCTGCAACAACATCTCCCTTCAAATCACAAGAAATACTTAGTATTTTATCATCTACTGACTGGCGTGCCAAGAGTTTTACAGGTTTCCAAGAATCAAGCTTAATCGATGTACTCCTTAACATATTTCGTGTTTCAGCCCTAGGGTAGCGGCACAATAGTTAGGCTAAATAAGGAAAATGGGTGGAGCCACCGGAGGGATTTGAACCCTCGGCCTGCTGATTACAAGTC
>CAYFGG010000099.1:0-3190 GCA_964342795.1 uncultured archaeon
ATTCCGTGTCTGGAACCATTTTGATTAAGACTGCTATGTTCATGTTTCTGCCTCTAGGTTCTCCAATAGTATTTCCGAAATATCCTTTACCTGTTTCTCATCACCGATGCTTTTCAGACCATCACTCATCATAGTCATACAGTAGGGACATCCGACGGCAACGCAGTCGGCCCCTGTTTTTGATGCTTCCTTCGCTCTAATCTCATTAACTCGCTTGTCAGCATCTTCTTCCATCCACACTCGTGCACCACCGCCGCCGCAGCAGAATGATTTAGTACCGTGTCTCTCCATTTCGACCAGATCACCACCAAGCACTTCTCTTGGAGCTTCAGTCTCTCCTCCAATTCTTCCTAAGTAACAGGGGTCATGGAAAGTCACTTTGTCCTCGAAGTTCTTTATCTTTAGTTTCCCCTCCTGTCTTAGTTCATTAAGAATCTGAGTGTGATGATAAACCTCGTATTTACCACCATATTTCTCGTATTCCTTACCTATTGTGTGGAAACAGTGTGGACAGGCAGTTATCACTTTCAATGTCGTTTGTCTACCTATTGAGTTTAGGCTCTCTACATTAGTTTCAGCCATCATCTGAAATAGAAATTCATTACCAGCTCTACGTGCTGGATCGCCATTACACATCTCCATTTCACCAAGTATTGAGAAATCAACTCCAGCCTCTTTCAAAAGCTTAGCTGTAGCCCTTGATACCTTTTTATTCCTATCGTCGAAAGAACCTGCACATCCTACATAGAACAAATATTCAGCAGGCTGCCCTATTTTCAGATCCAATCCTTCAGCCCAATCAGCCCTTGTGTGGGCACCCATCCCCCAAGGGTTTGAGTTTCTTTCTAAATTGTTGAATAGGTTCTGTAATTCTTCTGGAAATTCAGAGGATTCCATAACAAGATGCCTTCTGGTATCCGTTAATTTAGGAACATGCTCAATATGAACTGGACAGGCATCAACACAAGCATAACAGGTAGTACATGCCCAGATAGCGTCTGGAGTGAATCTGTCAATGATTGTTTCCTCTGGCTCCTCACCAGCTAAAAGTAGCGATCCATGTTCTTTTCCATAGTCCTTTACATCCATAACTATTTGCATTGGATTGAGTGTCTTTCCGCTATTGTAGGCAGGGCATACGTCTTGACAACGCGCACAGGCAGTACATGCCCAACCATCCGATAGTTGTCTCCAAGTGAAATCAGTGAATTTGTTAACTCCTAGAGTCAGATTCTCAAAATCTAAGTCATCAGTCTTTACTGCCACATCATCATCTCCCATTTGGAGAGGAATCATAGCGCCCATGGGGTTGTGATCCTGGAACATAACATTAGGAACAGTTCCGATTAGGTGAGAGTGTTTTGTTTGTGGTATTTCAATCAAGAACCCACCTATCAAGACCATGTGTAGCCAATAACTGGCATCAACAACAGTTCTCAAAGTGTCATGGTCCATCTTTTCCATTTCTTTTGCGAATAGTACTCCAACAGGTTCCCATGCATTGTATTCGGTGCTTTCACCTATCATCTCTCCAGCTTCAACGACAAATGCAGTTAGAACGATTCCCAGAATTGCTACAAGTATAAATGTACCTTCTATACTTGCACCTTTCAATTTCTCAGGTCTGATTACTAATCTTCGGAACAAAGCGATTAGGATACCAATCATTGCCATTACATATCCGATTTCGACTACTAGATTCCAGATACCATCTAGTTTTACTACACTTAGGATATCACGCAATAGTCCACCTGTACCTAAATCTAT
Organism: uncultured archaeon; assembly: GCA_964342795.1. Lineage (GTDB taxonomy): Archaea > Thermoplasmatota > Poseidoniia > MGIII > CG-Epi1 > CG-Epi1. The sequence goes on from CAYFGG010000099.1 coordinate 1,768, forward strand.
GACATCACTGACCAACATGAGAAAACCCCAGAAAATCAATGCATGTGCATAACCGGCAACCTTGTCCTCAACAACTTTTCTCTGACCTAGCCAATCGGTCAAGAATTCAGTAACTCTTTGAGTCCAAGAGTTGAAACGGTGGTCATCTTTACCCAGCCGAATCAATCTTACAATAAATCCTACTTGGTAAAAATGAGAACCTAATGCTATGGCCGCCCAGACCATCAATATTAGGTACCATTCTATCCCATAATAATCGTGAAAAGGATCCATTACGTTGCCCTCTCTTTTTTCGATTTATACATGCTATTTAAACATCTCCTAGATTGATTTTAACTTTGAATACATCTCCGTCTTTTGCATCCAGTTCATCTCTTAGATATTCTGGTGAGATTACCTCTACAACTCTCTTGTAATGCGTCCTTTTAGGAGAGATGATAGCACAATTTTCCACCTTTTTCTTTCCATTTTTTATTGTACATTTGAAGACCCAAGCCTTCCCAAAGGTTCTACCTTCTTGTTCAAATCCCTCTATCAGTATTCCATCAGCAGCTTTCATTGCTTCTATTTTTGGAACTTCTTCTTCCTTTAGTCTGAGATTAAAGGTCCCCTCGAAAGGTTTCCACTTCAATTTTTTCTCGAATTGAGTCATATATCCTTTCTTTGAGATATAATAGCCACCTTCTCCTAGTCCAGTTTCCAGTGTTCCACTCATTTCAATCTCCTTTTGCGTCCCAAAAATAAGTTCGTACTCTGAGAATTCTTTTCTTAGTTTGGAAAGACCCTTGTTCATAATGGTTATAACTTGTCCACCATGTGCTAATCTTCTTTCAAGATATCCTTTCTCCACCAATTCAATTAGATATCTAGATGCCGATTGTTGACTTACATTAAGTTGTTTCGATAAACTAATTGATGAGACGTGCACAGGGTGTCTGGTTCCACCTTGAAGAGCTAGAAATTTTAATGTAGACAGTAATGCCGGTTTCAGTCTTCTCCCTCCTTAATCATATCTTGGAGTTGGTCTTTCTGTTCATCAGTCATGTTTTCCATTGCTTTTTTTGACTGATCTACCAAATCACCCATTATGACGCTGTAAATTAGAGGTACGACTGTATTGCTCTCAATTTTTGCTTCGTAATCCGATTTGGCTGCATCTCTTTGTGTTCGGAGTTGTTCTACAGTCATCTCTCCTTGCCCCAATCCTTGGCAGGCTTTGTCAGTTACGAAATATTTTTCCCCATTGTATCCTAGGGGATAGGCCTGGCAGTTTAGAGGCATATCATGGTGTACTTGACAATTCTTGTTATCTGAGTCGTACATAGGACATCCTTCCTCACCTTCCTTTGTCTCGAGGACTAGTTGTGGGAAACCTAGTGACATATCCATTCCAATGTTTTGTGCAATACTTGCCAGAGTTCCG
>CAYFGG010000100.1:0-3175 GCA_964342795.1 uncultured archaeon
GTTGTCTTTATCTACGAACCTGGCAACCCAAAACCAGAACCGTGGAAACTGGAGGAAGCATCCACAGGAGAAATTTATTCCTCGGATGATTACTATAAAGACAATCAATTGGTTTTAGTTGAGTTTTTCCACTCAGAATGTGGTCATTGTAACAATCAAGCCCCTATACTTAGAGACGTATACAACAATTACATGTCTGAATCAAGTGAGAATTACACTTCCTCTTTTCATATGTTCTCTATTGGAGGTTATAAGTTATCAACAAACACAGATAGTAAGAACGACATATCTAGCTTCAAATTCAAGCACACTTTAGAGTGGCCCCATTTGTACGATAGTTCAGGTGAATTAATGAGGGAGTATGATTTCAATTCATATCCTGCCATGGCATTGATAAAGAATAATGAAATTGTATATTATGATACTGGAACCAAGACCTACGAGCAGTTAACACTGGAGATAGAAAAACATCTGTAGGTCGTAAATTATTTAATAGCAGTATTAGATAGAAAAGTAATGGATATGAAGGGATTCTTCGCTCTGTTTTTGTCACTGTTATTTATATCGTCAGGCTGTCTTGACAGTCTCGAGCAGGATGAGGCCGAATTCTGGGGGGAAGATTGTGAGGAGGTTTCCGATGAAATATGTAAAGAAGGCCCTGCTCCAGATTTTGAACTAGTTGACCAGTTTGGTCAACCCGTTAACATGTCTCAATTTGAAGGGAAAATAGTTCTGATAACATTCATCTTTACACACTGTCCAGATATCTGTCCTGCAGTTACTTATCAAATGAATAAATTATCTGAGGAATTGGGTGACGATTACAATGAGTCAGTTGTATTTCTTAGTGTAACAGTGGATCCTGATAGAGATACGCCTGAACGTTTATCACAATTTGCGGAATCCAACGATGCATCATGGCAATTTTTGACATCCGATGCGGAGGCACCCGTTGGTCAAATGTTATCGGTCTGGAATGAGTATGGAATTTATGTCAACATTGAGGAAGATGCATGTGGAGGTAATGGACATTTTATGGAAGGGTATGAGGGATGCCACTGTAATCCAGGATACATGCAGGATCCTTGGAATGTAGACACCTGTATCGTTGACCCAGATTATGATACAAATGTTACATTTGCCGAAGACAGCCTTGAGGAACAGATACTGGCCGCCCTCAATTTCTGGTCAAGTGGCATGGCCAATGAAAGCCAAACAATGGCTGGCATAGAGGCACTAATTTCGCAGAAAATAGCACCTGATTGGAAGTTAGAGGATATGAATAGTACAGAACATTCCTCTTCTACATATTACGGGCCGAATCTTACTTTACTTGAATTCTTCCACACAGGCTGTTCACACTGTCATTCCCAGATTCCAGCATTGAATGAATTTCATGCCAATTATTCTTCAAGTGTCAGTGTAATTTCAATTGGAGGCTACAGTCTGTCAGGTAATTTAGACAATGTTAGCAATGTGGAAAATTTCACAATTGATCACAATGCAACATGGACTTATCTGTATGATAATACACACAGTTTGATGGGGACGTTTGGACTGACTGCTTATCCTAGCTGGGTCTTGCTCGATGGTGACCAAATAGTTGGAAGACACACCGGTACGATGAGCTATACACAATTAGAATCCTTTGTAGAATCACGTTCAGAGAAGGTTAATTTGAGTGAACAGATGATTATGATACTCGATTATCTTGGGCATTGGGAACAAGGCCACATATCAGACGATGAAATGGTTACGATAATCGCTAGTGCTCTGAATTATGAGTACGAAGAAGAAAGTGAGGAGAACAAAAACTATGGCGTCACTCATTCTGCTAAACTTTACATAATCGACCAAGAAGGAAATATGAGAGTAGTATGGCGTGGATACGATTGGACTTGGGCTTCAGTTTACCATGATGTTCTATTACTTCTTTAGTTAAGCAAAACCCAAATACCCTCTTTTTCTTTAGGCAGTATGACACTCTTAGCTTTCGGTGACAGTGGTCTTATTTTTTTTGACTACGATTTTAGCTACATCAACATAATTTGTGCTTTCATTTCTTTATTCATAGGAATAATCATGACTCAATCAGGATTAGATAAGATATTCAATTGGGAAGGAGAACTTGATTTCATGACCGAGAAGTTCTCCAAGACTATTCTTGCTAATTTTTCTACTTTTGGTTTAATTCAAGTGACAATCCTAGAAACTCTATCAGGCCTATTGTCATTGCTGGGAGCTGTAATGATATTGTTCTATGGTGATGAATCATACGGAATCATGGGTCTCTTACTGGCAGCAGGATCATTTTGTATTCTTATGGCCGGACAAAGAATATCAAAAGATTATGACGGCTCTGCCGCTCTAGTACCGTATTTTATCTTAGTCGTTTTCGGCTTATTCGTTTACAGCAGTTAGAATCCGCAGATAGTTCTCAAGTCATCGACTGCACCAGGCTGAGTCAATCCAACAGCTAAGAACAAAACAATCAGAAAGAAAACTGGAACAGCTGCAGTTCGATTTACTAGAGGCGGATCCCAAGTCATATGCATGAAGAAAGATCCAATGAACCAACATTTGATAGCTGCAATTCCAAAGAGTATACCCATAGTTGCCCAGAAAGAGAATTCCTGAAGAATTGCTCCAACTTCTAAGATAGTCCAAAAAACCAACCAAGCAAAAACTTTCAGAAATCCGTCAATAGGATTATCAGTATGACCAAAAGTTACCCAAGCCGGGAATGAGTGATCGTCATGGTGTTCATCATGTCCGTTTTCAGTTTCTTGCTCTTCTTCGCTCATCTTACCTCAATACAAATAAAAGAATGGGAATACAAATACCCAAACGACATCCACGTAGTGCCAGTATAGACCGAATAATTCGATCGTGTCATGATATTTCTCATTGTAACCTTCCTTGTTGGCTTTAGCAATGAGATATCCGAGTGCTAGAAGTCCCACGAAGACGTGCGCCCCGTGTGTTCCAGTAGTAACGTAAAATGTAGTTCCTTCAAGACTAGTATCTAACCAGAATCCGTCTTCATATTTTGGAGCTACGCAATGATGAGCTATATCTTGTTTGGTAATATCACAGTGGTCTCCCCAGAAGTGGTAATGCTTCATTTCCCACCATTCATATGCCTTCAAGGCAAGGAAAAGCGCTCCTAGGAAGA
>CAYFGG010000101.1:0-3161 GCA_964342795.1 uncultured archaeon
TTTACAAGCGATTCGACAGCCAAGTCCTCACCATAGTTGAATGAATTGACTTGACATTCAATCCTAGCCCTATCGACTAGCGCCCTAGCGTCAGCCACCAGCCCTGAAGTTGCACACCCAATGTGGGAGTCTATTTTGAATATTTTTTCAATACTCTCAGGTTCAATAAGTTTTGAACTAAGTCTCTTATCAACGATAAGAACAACTCCGTTCTTGAACTTGACACCGACTGTGGTTGTCCCCCTTTTTACTGCCTCTCTGGCATACTCTACCTGAAATAGTCTCCCATCGGGAGAAAATACTGTTATAGCCCGGTCATAGGCCATGTGTCCTGCTTGCATTAAAAATCCCTAATTGCCACGGTCTCAGATAGTAAAAAAGGGTATCGGTAGATGGCTTAATTATTAAACGTCCAGTATCTAGCGTTGTGTGCGTAAGGCCTTAGTTATAGCCATTTTGATGCTCACACCCGGTTGTCTTGACACGACGCCTGAGCCACTTTCAGGTATTGAAATACAACTTCCACTTAATTCAGTTATTGAGGGAGATACAGCTATTTTTGAAGCATCTGGAGCGAAACCAGATGGGGCCAAGTACCTGTGGGACTTTGGTGATGGAGAAGGAGGAACCGGTGAAAACGTGAAGCATGTTTTTGTTGATGAAGGAGAGTATACAGTAACTCTAACAGTGATTGATGATGAAGGTCGTATAGGAACTGCTAAAGAGAATATAGAGATTCTGCACCGTAATGAACACCCGGTAGCTAGTTTAGCCTCAACTTATGGTGGTGAAGGACAAAATGTGAAAGTCAACAGTTTAGTATTTTTTGACGGAGGTTCATCTAGTGATCCGGATGGCGATGTTCTTTCCTTCGTTTGGGATTTTGGCGATGGCTCAGGGGGTGAAGGGATACGACCAAACCACTTCTATGAATCGGTTGGCAATTTTACCGTAACCTTGACAGTCACCGATCCAGGTAATTTGTCTAGCACAGCAGAAACTTGGGTTCTTGTTTCATCAAGGACCTACAGCGTATCCTTTCAAGAGTACACAGTAACTATTCCTACTCTTGCAGGTTATACGGCTGAGGGAGATGCGACCTCAGAACAACACAACTATCCTTACAATTTGACAAGTGTATCATATAATTTACAGTGGGTGGAGGACGAGCAAGCAGATGCAAGCCAAGATCTGGTCAGTTATCCAGATAACTTTACTTTGAATGTAATGACAAATTATCTTCTTAATTTAACGGAAGCTGGAACTTCTGGAGAGATTTATCTGGAATTTTTGGATATGAGTAATATACCAGATGACTTTGTTATATCTATGCACTCTACATCAGAAGTCTGGAATTATCTTTTCGATAGTGGCTATACAAGCGCAAAGGGTCAGGGCCCATGGGAAACTGATATAATTTGCAATGAGGCACCTTCAATAACGGACTTAGGCTTGAATACTTTTCTTGATACAGATCAAGGTAATGATTGGTTCCTAGACGTTCAGTATTTCTATTACACTGCGACTATAACAGAACTCTAATCAGTTTCCTCTATCAATCCCAGTTGAGAGGCAAAGTATTTCAGTGTTTCATTTGGGGCAGTGTATTCACGGCCTCCTTTTTCTCTTGCTACTTCCAAGAGTGCAAAGGCACTCTGTACAGCTCCCTTGACATTTTCAGGGTTTCTTTTAAGCGCAAGATGATAGTTGCAGATTGCAAGATTGTGCCATGCTCGAGGCTCTTCGGGATCAACTTCTGTTGCTCTTTTGTAATGTTCCTCAGCTCTCTCAAGTCTTTTTTCTGCCCAAGCTGCATTTCCAAGTCTCAAATAGTTTTTCACATCACTTTTGATTACTTCAGAAGCAAACTTACCAAATTCTCCGCCTTTCGCTGGTGTATCAGTTTGGTTGTAGTAGCTGTTTGACGTTGTGCTTGGACTAGGAGTAGAAGATACCGAGCTACTAGAGATGCCGATTGAATCAGGTATAGGTTCATCAAACATCCCCACACCAAACATTGGTTCAAATTCTTCTTTGGATTCTTCGTTTATTATTTCCGTTGGAGGTTCCTCCGTCGTCAGTCCATCAGGAATTCTTTCCTCTGTCACGGGTGCTGCTGAAGGATTTATTTCAAATCCTTTTACTTGGTTTCCAAAACCAGCTACAACCAAATTGGTTTGCTTTGAAGCTGCAACACAAGTAATCTCTTCACCAGTTTCAAATCTTTCTAACAATTTGCCGGAATCGGACAGACGATATAGAAACCCATCATGAGATCCAGCGAGTACTCCTCCATCTTCCATAGGCATTACCGATCTTACATACCCGCCCGTTTCAAAATTCCAAGAATCATTACCGTTTCGATCTAGGCAATGGATTCTGCAATCCCATCCACCGATGAAGATAAGCTCACCTTCCTTTACTATAGATACATCCCATAGAGAATCACTTCTCTGCTTTTCCCACATCAAATTCCCGTCATTGTCTAGGCAATAAAGAAATTCATCTCCACATCCAACAATGGTCGTTCCATTTCTTGAAATTCCAACACCAACCATAGCTCGATTTGTAGGATATTCCCATAATTGCAGTCCACCTTCAGTGAAAAGAGCTATTGAGTCTCCGGTTCCTATTGCGATAAACTGACCACTGGTGTCCACATCCATAGACCAAATCGATTTTCCTATGGTTTGCTCCCATTCAATGTTACCTAATGAGTTAAACATCTTGACCTTGCAATCTTTACCACCACAAACGACCTTGCTACCGTTACCTATGATTGCTAGGCCGTGTATACCCTCATCAACATCTTTTTCCCAACTCTGCTCACCTTCTCTTCCTGATAGCGATAGAGTCCCATTACGATCTGCTGCAGCTATTTTTCTTCCATCCTCCGACGATGATATGCAGACAATAGGTCCGGGCAACGTCAAGTTAAAGGTAGAATTCTGAATCATACTTTAGCCTTGCCAGTAGAATTGATATTTATCTGTTGTTCCGGCCTTAATACAACAAATAAATTTATATAAAGAGCGATTGTGGTAACGCACTGACTTTGATGGTGTGATACTAGCGAGTCTGCTGGAGTCATAGATTCAAGTCTTTCGCAAATTGGTGTATAAAATGACAAGCAACCGCATTGCATTCGTGTTCGCTATGGC
>CAYFGG010000102.1:0-3151 GCA_964342795.1 uncultured archaeon
GGGATTTCCTAGCTACCCCACCCCGCTACGTCAAAACTAGGGTTAATCTGGCTCCAGAGTGTTCCTCTCTAAAATAAGGCTGATATAAAATCTTGTTAGCGATAACTCATAAATATATTACTATATGATAAAACTAGTGTGACTGAGGAATCAGAAATAGATGAAATTCGAAAATTAATAGAGGATTTAGACAATCTACAAATTATTTTGATAGTAGCTGCTGCTACGTTGTTAATATATCTTATTCTAACTAGGACACAAAGGGGCAGAAATGTTCGAAGAAAATTTAGAATTTTACCTAAGTTAATGCCTCTTGATGATTATGATGAAATCGAAATTAAGAATCCTGAGAAGATAGACGGAAGTCAGAGGCAACTAAAGAAGGAGATTATTGATAATGAACATGAGATACTACAGAATTTGGTTGGTGAAGATTCGCCCGAAACATTGAGTGGATTCGATGAAAGTGATGCTACTACTATTCCAGAGGAAGAAGAGGACATACCATTGGCAAATCAGAATTTTCCAGATATAAAAGGTAAAGTTGAGAACGCTGTAGAAGAATTAGAATACTGTGCAGAATGTGCAAAACCTGTGAAAAAAGAGTGGAAAGCGTGCCCTTATTGTGGTGAGTTTCTTGAAGTTTACGAAGAAGAAAGCTAAGGTTTTCTACGGTAGATAAAAGAAAGAATTGCAAGGACCGAAAAGGTCACAATAGAACTTGGACCTATCAAAAGAGGATCGTCTGCACTACCTCCTCCAATCACTGGCGTTTTCTCACTCACAAAGACGGGTAAGCTCAAAGTATTATCAATCCTGTTGCTGTTCGATTCATCAACTTCTTGTTCAAAATCTACAAATATCTTCAAAGTAGAGCTACCTGGTGAAGGACTTTCCCAATTTAGTATAACTATCTCTGAACCAAAACCGGATATGCCTTGGGACACGGTGTACTCATCAATAACCAATTGACCAAGGTAGAGTTTGACTACAAAAGATCCTGTGGATTTACCTCCATTATTGTTTACTGTAACTTGAATCTGAATTGGCTCACCAGAACTAAGGTCATCTCCTGTTAGAGCGGAGGTGGGCTTACCATTAATCAAAACATCATCTACACTTACTGATAGGTCAGTTACCCTGTCCAGTGGAATATCAACAATCAAGTCCATAGACAAAGTAGCTGAACCATCACCTGGAGATATCGAATCCGCTGTCAACAAGAATCCCACTCTATCGCCAAGACTGTCATCGTAGTTAATGGGCTTCAGAATAATGTCTACGGTCTCGGTTTGAGACTTTTCAATAGTTAATGACTGTATCTCATTGCCACCTATCTCAACTCTTACTGTCCAGTCACTACGGGCAGTAGTGGCATCCAATTTGTATGTGTCCTTGTCACTACCTGTGTTTCTTAGCTTAACACTGAAAGTGTAATAACCGTCTATATCCAAATTCTCTGGATCTATATCTATTTCATTAGGTGGTGAGACAAACGCTACTCCATAAGTCCTCACTGTGGTCTCAAGCCTAACGACCTCAATTACTTGTGAATTGCCAGTAGATGTAACTGTAACCTTTACTACTTCGTCACTGCCCCCAGGTGCTGAAACTGGTGCTTCAACTCTCACTTGGACATAGCCATACTGACCTTCTGGGACGTCAAGTGAATCTTGGGATAGAAGGGTAGCTTCCCAACCAGAAGGTAAGTCGGAGTCGTCTAATTCAATTTCAAAAATATCTCGTGTGTTTCCACGATTCTGTACCATAAATTCATAGTCGACTTTGCCACCTCTGGGCAACTGTCCATCAGCACTATATCCTTCGCCAAATTCAATCCCCAAATCATATTCATCTACGACAAGGTCATATGAAATCTGAGATGCCCATTTATTGCCCCAGTTATCCTTAATGGATAATTCTATGCTATAGGAGCCTGAAGTTACGCCCTGATCCTCTTGGTACCACCAAGTACCTTGTATGTATTTTGCGTAAGTGTGCTTATCTTTGACTATTGTTGAATCTTTGAAAGAACCTCCGCCGGCAACGCCCTGGACTTCAATAGAGGCGCTAGAAATATCTAGATTTTCGGCGCCAAGAGCATTAGTTACATTCACTTTGATGAATAATGAGTCACCGCCCACTTCATCTATCCTATCATTACTGAAATAACCTGTGTAGTCATTGGCTATATTAACATGCCTAAAATTTATCACAAATGAAGATTCGAAGTCTGTGCTTCCGGCCTTAACCCAGACCGTTCTGTTTTCTGTATCTGGTGCCCAAGTTACGCTAGTTTCTAGTATGAGGCCAAATGTTGTGTATGGTGGAACTCCATTAGGAAATCCACTTTTATCAATTGATGAGGTCTCTAACTCTAATGTGTAATTCTCACTAAGAAAACCACCGAAGGGAGCCGTTTTACCAACCTCATCTATAGAAATATTAGTCATAGTTGTTTCTGGTTCATCTCCAGAGTAGTCAATCCAAGTAATGAAAAGTGTAGTCTTGAATCTTATCTCCTGAACATTTGTTGATTCCACCCAAATAACATAACTGAAGGAATCACCTAGTGCAAGAGCGCCCCCCATATTCCTTTCAAAAGTAACGAGTGGAAAGTAGGAATTAGCCTGATTGGGATCATCACGGGCCTTCCAATATTTTGGCCTATCTGAAGTTGGTTCCTCAATTTCAAGATCGTATGTATCACCTATTCCTGACTTGGAAAAATAAAATTCAACATCTGCAAAATCATCGCCTCTTGCCTCTCCCTCAGAGGGCATTGCGACTAACAAAGAAAAAAATGCTGCGAGGGCCAATATATGACAAAGGCGTAACATCTATTGTGTACCGGATTGATGACAGTATTAAAGTTTCGTTATGAAAAATAACATTGATTAATCAAATAGATGCTGACCTCCGCCGGAAACAATTGGCTCTTGGTCATGTGCTATCAATTCACCTCTGCGATATACATGGGATGGAAACACCGCTGGCCATCCATCAAACGGCGTCCACGAAGCGCGGGAATGCAGTGAAGCTCCGTCTATATTCGTTATCTTCTTCAAATCGATGACCATGAGATCTGCGGTAAGACCTTCTCTTATTCTTCCTCTATTCAAACCAAGTCTATCTGCAGGTGCCTCAGCCA
>CAYFGG010000103.1:0-3117 GCA_964342795.1 uncultured archaeon
ACCTGCACATAGGACTATTAAAAAAGCACGGTTGCAAATTCTGGGATCACTGGGCCGATGAAGACGGATTTGTACCAAGTGCGTACGGAAATTTTTGGAGAAAATTTCCAGTACACGGAGAGCCTGAGTACAATGATCAAGTAAGATATGTGCTTGATACGATTAAGAAAAATCCAAACAGTCGAAGAATGGTAATTTCAGCATGGGCTCCAGGCAATGCTCAGACTAGTGGTTTACCTCCCTGTCACCTGCTTTTCATATTCAATGTTCAATACGGCAAAGACGGAATTCCACGCCTATGTGTTCATCTGACACAAAGAAGTTGTGATGTGGCACTCGGAGTACCATACAACATAGCAGGTTATTCTTTCCTACTTCATCTATTTGCTCATCTTACTGGGATGGAACCTGGAACATTTGGACATACTTTGGTTGATGCTCATATATACACCAAAAAGGCAGACGGTTCAATGGAGGAATATGACCATATTCCTGGACTTAAAGAACAACTGAATAGAGAGGCGAGTGAATTACCAAAACTTGTGATTGACCCTGGCATAAAGACATTAGATGATGTAATGGACTTAATCGATGCAGACATTGATACCATTCTATCCAAATTCAAGTTGGAGAATTATAATCCTAAACCATTCATTCCGTTCAAGGTCGCTGTATGAAAGGAATTTTGGTAGCTGTTTCTCCTGAAGGCATTATCGGAAAGGACAATACTATTCCTTGGCACTATTCTGCTGATCTAAAAAGATTCAAACGTCTGACCGTCGGAAAAACGGTGATAATGGGGCGCAAGACTTGGGAGTCATTGCCAATCAAACCACTTCCTGACAGAAGGAACATAGTGATTACTAGATCTAATCTCGATAATGTCGATTGTTTCAGAAGTATTAGCGAAGCCCTAGATACTTGTGAAGGGGAGATTTGGTTCATAGGAGGTGCTGGAATATACAAAGAAGCCCTTGATGTAGCTGACATTATTGACATGACTCTTGTTCCAGACAATGTATCTGGAGAAGGGTGTGTTAGTTTTCCAGAATTAGGAAATGAATGGGAAGCTGGGGAAACTGAAACACTAAAAGATGATGAACGACTGAAACATAAAATTTACACCCGTAGGGTGTAAACACACCTTTATATCACAGCAGACTGGCCATTATACTCTGGAGCTACTTATGTCACGCAAACTAACTGCTCTCCTGCTAGCCATATTGATGTTGCCATTTTCCGCCATGAACGTAGTGGCGGTAGGCGAACCTGACCTTTGGATTAATGAAATCAGTTTTAGTGATGACTCTCCGACTGGAGGAGATACTGTAACGATAACTGCCGAGGTTGCTAATGATGGTGGAGAAAGTGGCGTAGTAAGCGTGACAACAAATGTGACTTTCTATTGGGATGGCAACTACATCGGTACTGACATGATTACCATACCTGGTGACAGCACCGCTGACGCTGAGGTTGACTGGAACGCTGTCGGTGGCACGCACACAATAAAAGTAATCGTTGATGAAGAGAATGCGACCGCAGAATCTGATGAAGACAACAATGAAGCTGAAGAAGATATTGATGTGAATTATCCGCCAATCTTAGTTGTTGATGATGACAATAGTAACAACAATGGTGGAACTAGACTTGAGACTGACCCATACTACATTAATTCTCTAGAGAATATGAGTAGTCCTGTAGGATATGATGTAATCACTGTTGACAGTGGTGCCGATGGACCTAGCTATGATACACTGAGTGAATACACTATGATAATCTGGATCTGTGGTTCGGATTATTCAAGTGGAGATGATGTTACTTTCACAACAAACGACAAGCTGAATGTTGGAGATTATCTGGATGATGGGGGGGCAATGTGGATAATAGGGCAGGACATATTGTACGACTTTGATTACTCAGATGGATATCGTGAAGAAGGTGATTTCGAATATGATTATTTCGGAATCTCGTACGTTGATCATGACCGTCAAACACCTTCTGTCATCTATGGTGTAGATGACGACCCTGTCTCGGATGGGGTTGCGTACAATGCTGATGCACTCAGCTCTGATTTCGCCGATGATGTAGACCCCAGAGATGGTTTCGAGAAGGTATTGAGTTCAAACGGAGATTACAACATCTCCTCTATCAGAACCGAGGATGATTACAAGTTGCTTTTCATGACTGTTGATTTCAGTTCTTTTACGGACTCGGACGACAGAGATGAATTTCTGGAACTTGTTGTTGAATACTTAGCAGTTCAACTTGAAAATGATGTTAGTCTGAGTCGATTTAATCAACCAAAGGATGGAGATACTGTAGAACCTGGTGTAGAAAACATCGTGAACGTGACCGTGCGTAACCGTGGAACTGAAGATCAAGATGAAGTTCAGGTATCTATAGACATTCGATGTTCGAACAACACATACAGATATAGTGATCAAACAACCGTATCAATCGATGCTGAAGAAAGCACAATCGTAGAGTTTGAGTGGGATGTTCCAGATGATAAGGACTTTGAATATGAGATAAAAGCCGAGGCACTCATAGATGATGATGAAAAAAATGAAAACAACGTGAAGGACATTGATGTTGATACATATGTGACATATGATCTAGAAGTTGCTGAAGCGCGTGTTGATCCTATGATCGCAGTGAAAGACACTGAAAGAGAAATGTCTGTAACTGTGACAAACACTGGTGACATGACCATGACCTCTGATATCAGTGGAAAGGTGTATGACGGAGCTGGTGGAATTGTTTACAATGGAGGAACGCAAGAGGTTGATTTAGGACCTGGAGAATCTGAGGAACTGGAATGGGAATGGGAGACTGACGAATATGGAACTTTCTGGTTCGAAGCAAAAGTGATAGATGACGATGATGAAATTCCTGAAAATGATGTTAGTTCAGCAATGATGAGAAGTGTTGACATCGAATTCTCAGACGATATGGAAAGTGGAAGGAATGGTTGGACTGACTACAAATCATTGAGCAATCCATGGCATATTGTAGATACAGATGAGGATGCAAATCGTGAAGCATATAGTCCTACTCACTCCATGTGGGTTGGTGATGAATCAAAAGGAGATGGAGAATATGATGACAACTGGGACT
>CAYFGG010000104.1:0-3116 GCA_964342795.1 uncultured archaeon
GATAATTCCCATGTTGGTTTGGATGATATGGATGACAACCAGTTCACGAATGATCTGAAAGTTGCTGCCTACTATGACGCTGGCCAAGATGCGATAATTTGCTCTGAGAATGGGCTTGCTGGGACGCTGCCCTGTTACCCTGGACAGTCCATTGATAGTGGAACTCACGGGACACATGTAGCTGGGATAGCTGCAGGCACTGGAGATGGTGAAACCGCTCCTGATGGTACGCCACACATAGGTGTGGCTCCAAAGGCCCATTTGGTAAACGTTCTTTCTTGCTGTGATGGAGATATCGAGGACATAATCAGAGGAGTCGAATGGACTATTGAATATCAGAAATTAGTTCAACCGCACATTCGTGTAATGACTTCAAGCCTTGGAGAACAACAGCTCGAATTCCATATAGATAATGACGGGAGTTCAGCTTGGAGCCAAGCTGTTGATGCTGCTGTTGTGTCTGGACTAGTTGTCACTCTAAGTGCAGGTAACGAATTTGGTTCATTGACTGGCGCTGGCTGCAACACAATTGACTCGCCTGGTGATTCGAGATTGCCAATAACTGTTGCTTCTCTTGATAAGGATTTGAGTCTAGCCATTTACAGTTCAAGAGGATATACCTCGGATGGTCGAGTGAAACCCGATGTTGCTGCTATTGGTAGCAATGTTATGGCCCCTAACCAAGGAACTGGGACTGGATACACTTCCAAAAGTGGAACCAGTATGGCGACGCCTTTGATGGCTGGAATTGTGGCTCTAACCTTAGAAGCAAACCCTGACTTGACTCCGGCTGAAGTGAAAGATACATTGGTTGCAGGCTATGCTATCGAAAGGGAAATCCTGCAAGATGATCCTGATGCTTCCTCTAACAACTGTTCGCTCCTAGAAACTAGACCTGATAATGAATATGGATACGGACAGGCTGATCCTCTGGCATTTGTTGAGGTTGGAGGGATGATTGATCCTGAAGTTTCTGTAAATTGGAGTTTGAGCTATGATGAAGGCGAGGTAAACGGAACAGCTGTTCTCCTAAAACCAGAAATTTACAACGGTTCGGTCTTGAAAGGAACTGCTCAGACTGCGAATAAACCTGCTGTTGGAGTCCAAGTTAGATTTGGGGCAAGTGAATGGTACGACGCCACAGACACTTCTACGCAAAGGAACTGGGCTAATTGGCAAATTACCGTGCCTGAAGAAGTAATGAAAGGAAATCAGACGCTATCGGCTAGACTAGTGTTAACATCGGGTGAAATGTCAGCTGTCAATAGTTTCTCAGTTGTTCTATTAGACGATTTTGGTTCGGCATTATTGCTTAAAGAAGGCGGAATAAACCTTAGTGGAATAATATTCGCTCCTTTCATCATAGTTGCTATGCTGATGACTGCCTATATCTTTAGACAGCCGCGAAGGTCTGAGAGCAACGTTGAGGTGGAAGAGTCTGGAAGTGATGACATTGTCTGGGATGATGACATATTGCCAGATCAGCTTAGTCTTACCACAGACTGGAACTTCAGAGCAATAAGTCTATGTGCTCTGTACACTGCTCAAGGAATACCCTCAGGATTCATTTCGTATACACTAATTGCATATCTTGTAGAACAAGGATACAGTGCTGCCGATGTTGGAAATATGCTTTTCTGGGTCTATCTTCCTTGGGTTTTCAAGTTCCTTTGGGGGCCTTTTGTTGACACGTATCATTACTTGCCAATGGGTAGACGTAGACCTTGGATTCTTGGTTCACAATCTGGAATGGTAATTACTGTTGTAATTATTGCATTAGTACCTGGTGTTGAAAGTAAGATTGCGTTGTTGACGTTCCTGTTATTCTTGCACAATTGTTTTGCTTCTCTGCAAGATGTTGCTGTAGATGGCTTAGCTGTCGACATCCTAAGTCCAGAAGAATTTGGTAAGATTAATGGATTTATGTTTGGGGCAAAACGTCTTGGTTCAATGGTTGGTGGGGCTGGTATTGGATATTTGATTGGAAAGTACTCTTCTCTTGGAATTGCTGGAGGTTTGTTTTTGACCGTACCGATGTTGTTGTTGATTATGTGTCTCCCTGCATTTATCAGGGAAAGGCCTGGTGAGAAATTGTTCCCATGGACCTCTGGAAAAGCCGTCATCAAAGTAAGCGATCCTGAAGTTGAGATGGCTGAGGCGAAAAAGACTGTTAGAAAAACACAGCCTGAAGTGGATTATGACGATGAAGAATTGTTCAAGGCAATAGGTGTTGACATTTTGCTCTTACTTTTCTTATATTTCTTCCTAAGATTGACCGTAGGTGATGTAAATGCTTGGTATCCTCCATTCATAAGTTTGATTGTGGCGATTGTCTGGTATGTAAAATTCTATGGAACAAAACCCAGAGAAGAATGGGACTCAATTGGGATGCAATTCTTCAATTTAGCGCCTGAACAAAGTGACATTGTCAAGGCTCTTTCTCTAAGAGCTCCTTTGGTTGGTATACTCCTAGCTGTGCTGACTTACTTCTGGGAATTCCTAATACCTGTATTGAATGTTCTTTACATTCAACAATTAGGATGGACAGATACTGAATACGTTCTTGTTACGGGCGGTTCGGCAGTTATTTCTGCAATACTGGGGACTCTGATAGGAGGTATTATTGCGGATCGATATGGTGCAAGACGTATTGCAAGCTTATTTGCAATTCTAACGGGTCTATCTATCTTTACAATTGCATTAGCTGAACCATTGTGGGAGAATAGAACAGTGATGACTTGGATGCTTGTCATCTATCCATTCTTTGGAGCTGCAATGGGTATTTCCTTGATTTCACTATTCATGAATGTTACGTGGCCAAGAGTTGGTGCAACTCAGTTCACTTTGTATATGGCAATGTTGAATTTTGGTGCTTTGTTTGGTCTTAAGATGGCAGGATACTTCGAAGAGAACTTTACCTATACTACCACTATCATGATTGGGGGAACATGTCAACTCTTCATTGCATTCGTTCTACCATTTATCGATCCTGGTCAAACTCGAAGAGAATTAGGTAACGAATTCTAGCGGTAAGCCTTAAGTTGGGAGCTTTCTGGAAGCATGCCTTGGTGACAAGGCAGGTTTGATAGAAATGAGCAATAATATCTATGTTGGGA
>CAYFGG010000105.1:0-3088 GCA_964342795.1 uncultured archaeon
TGATAGGGTCTTTTGAATACAATTCTACCATCTTCTTAGTAATGTGTTTTTTATGTATAACTACCTCATACATGAATTCATCAAACCAAGAATCTGACATAATATCAAAACCTTTCTCACCGTGGTCAGCTCCCCAGCTGTTCTCGACTCTCCACTTTGTTGGTTTTCCATCCTTGAGATCAACACCTGTGAATAGCATAGCATGTGTCATTACACTATCACCATATTCTAGCCGTTGAGCTTTATTCATGCTGAAATCTGTGCCATAAAATCTATCGAACTCAAAAAGATCCATATCCATCACTCCAAATTGTCTAGTGAAGAATTTTCCTACATCGCAACCAAACCAAACTGGATCATTAGCCTTAATTGATTTTATCGTGTATTTTCTTAGTTCATTAGTCTCTAGATTTAGATAACGAATTATATTACCGCCATGCACATTTCCAAGATATTCGACCGTGTATGTCTTATTGTATTCAGTAAAACCTCTTGGGTCATTTATTAGACATACAAATTCATCTAAGTCAATCCCGACATGATCTTCGTAAAACTTCTTGGGGGTCAGATCTGTAAACCTCTGAAATTTGTTTTTCTTGTCTCTGATTGACCAGTCGAACTTCTTAGGTGGAGTTCCGAGACTGATGCAAAGCATCTGGTAGATCGTGGATAACATTTCATCTTTCATTTTTCTCAAATCTGCGGCTGATTTACCTTTGGAATGGGCTGCACGAAGCTCACTTGCAAATTCCCTCAATTTTCTGGTAACCAGTTTATTCATTTGAGCCGAATTGCTACTCTGGTGACTCTCAGCCATCACTTTCTTTGGGACTGTTCCATATTTTTTCAGAAGATTGACGAACATATCCCACTGCCCGCCGTCTTGTACTGGTGATGAAAGCAAGTGCATAATGAGACGACTTCCTGTATCTTGGTCGGCCGTTTCAATGATATTCTCCAAAAAGTAATTGGCTTTCTCCAACTTATCATAGAACATGAAATAATTCTGAGAAAACTCAAAATTTTTTATTTTGTACTTGCGTCCAAGATAAATTCTCAGCAGATTAAGACCTGCAAAACCCCAGCATCTACCACTTCTGTTCTGACTTGTAGCCTTCATTTCTCCCGTGACCTTATTCGAGAATGTATGATCTATACTTCTGAAGGCATCCCAATTCATCGCAAGTTTCCTTACATCTGATCTGGTGGCTGCATTCATTGCCAATTTTGCGGAAGAACTAGAGTCGAAAGCTTTGCGATATTTGTTGATGTTCGCTAGAGTTACGGACTTGCTCATGAAGGATATTAGTGGGCAATATAAATTAACTATTAGTTTGAACTGGAAGACGCTTAGTCATAACTTTCCTCCAGATTGGTGTAAAAACACAAGGCCACCAAGATGCATAGTATCCCCAACGAAGCGTAGGAGTATCTTTGTGTGGTCTGAGTTTCCAAAAAGGTAAACTTGCCTGTATGTGATGATCAGAATGTCTAGTGAGTTCTAATAGACTCCATCTTGACCAGCGAGCTTCTGTATTCCAAGCATGTTCTACCTTGAAACGACCCTTTTCATCTCTTCGCAAACCCCAATGACGAATATAATTTACATATTCAAGTGTCATTATTGAAACTAAGGATGAAATTAGCCAACCTACAACTAATGGAGTGCCATCAAAAAATCCAAAATAACCAGGTAATATTCCTAAACCAGATAATGCAAAAATTTGTAATCCTAATCCCTGATAAGATGGGTTCTTGAGGCCAGTACGGCCTCTTTTATTATTGATTCGTACTGAGGATATAAACTGACCTGGAATTGTCCTTAACCAAAAAACCCACAAACTTTCATTTTCCAATGCACTTGCTGGATCCTTATCGGTAGCAACCCATCTGTGATGATTGTAATTGTGTTCTGTAGTAAAATGCGTATAATTGATACTGAATAATAAAACTCTAGAAAGCCACCAACCTGGGCTCCTCGGTTTTTGATGGCCTAACTCATGGGCTGTAACTGTTGCTGATGCTGCAGCACTTAGACCTGTTGACAAAGCACCAATTACAAGCCATACTGTTAATCCCTCATTAAAAGCAAACCAAAAGAAGGTAGCCATTACAAACAATTGAAGTATTCCATGTACCCAGAGTAATACAATGAAAGGCGTCCCAGATTCTCTTGGAGGTCTTGGAACCTCCGACTCACCCATTACAATATCTAAAATAGGTCCTACAAACCATATGAAAATTACACCCATTGCAGCGTATATTGGTTCATAAACTCCCAATAGATTTCCTGAGATTACTAGAAGTGGTGATATCAATCCGAGGAGATGGTAAGCCCACGGCTCAGGTTCAAGCTCTGATTGACTGCCCATATAATTTATATTAAAAGTGTGTTTAATTAATTGATTGTCTACTTTATTCTCAAATCATGTAAATTCTTGTATAAAGACAAACATTCTTCATAAAGATCTTGATATTTAGATGGAACATCCTCAGTTTTAGGTTTGTACTCATTGAAACCAGTGGAATTCATTACATTTTTGTACCAATATTGTCCCCAGTTACCATCTGTATCTCTCGCGCCCCTAGGCCAACTTAGCATCTCCTCAGAAAAAATAACCCCTACTGCCTCACAAAATTTACTAAGGATATCCCTAGGATTCATTAGTACATCCTTGGAATCAATAATTGGTGGTACCTCACCAGACATATTGCTAACATACTCAAATATTTCTTTCTGTTCCTCAAGACCCAATAAATGCATATTTAGATCTGGGTGAACTTTACTATACGAGATTATCATGTCTTTTGGATCTCTAATCAGAAAGCAATTTGTGACGGATTTCATCCATTCTCTATCTATTGAATCCAAAAGATGATGTGTAATATGTTTTTGATAATAGATTGAACAATTTCCATGTGCGTCATTCACCAACCCATAGGAAACCTTCTCAGAATCTAATTCTCCATCACTTATTACATCTTCTCTTCCAGGGTGATCCAAATCTGTCTTACTCAAGTAATAGGCATAGTATGGTTCATCAATCACAAATGTGTCCGCCCTACTTTCCCAAGAACGCATCATTGC
>CAYFGG010000106.1:0-3040 GCA_964342795.1 uncultured archaeon
TGTGTGCCATCACTAGACATCGCAACATTAAAGCAATTACAGCCATTCTCAAGGCCATATGTGCTATTGTGGAAATTCCAGAGTACTCCAGTATAATGAGTGAAAGCAGCCGTATCGTCTCTATCATATAGTAGTACTTCACCACTATATGGTGAAGCAACAAGAATATATTTTCCAGTAGCAGATATGTCCACTCGATAATCATCCCACTGGCTCGAACTCATATTTCCATTTGGAGTTGCGGTGAATGATGACAATATAGTACCGTCACCGTTATCGAAAATGTGCATATGTTTGCCTGACCCATAGTCACCATACAAAGCAGCACTATACCTCCCGTCTGCTGAAATCACAGCAGCACCGAACGAACTATCTTTTGGATAAGACTCTCGATTGCCCTCTTCATCATACAAATTGGGTTCCTGCTTATAGCTCCAAATTGGTATATTATCTTCATTTCCGAACGTGTAAATGTAGCCTACGGTAGGAGCCCAAGCGGGATGGTATCCATAATTAAAGTTCTCAATGTTCTCAGAATCTTCATCTGAACCATCATCACAATCATCATAACCGTTACCTACGTCTGATGCTTCAATGATCCTTCCATCATCACAGACAAATTCACTGTCTGGATAATACTTGACCGCTGCTATTATCTTCTCGCCATCTGCAGAAATATCAACTTGCGAGGTATGGCTTGGTACTAGTGAATAACCGTCAAAAACTCCGCCAGGAGCTGTCCATTTCCAGATTGGTTCATCACTTTCTTTATGAAAGAGATAAAGATGGCCTGCATATGATGCAGTAATGTAGTCTCCATTGGATGATATTGATACACTATGAAACCAATGCATTTCCTGATAATAACCGTATTCAACAGTGATGTTGAAATGCCGAATTACCTCCCCATCTGCATTGAAAAGATAGAGATTGCTGTCTGTGTTGCCAGCAACTATGTATTCTCCATCTGCAGAGATATCAACATGTGAAAAACCCCCCTCATCTTCACTATTGAAATCATCACTCCACTCAAGTCCCTCCTTTGTGAAAAAGTAAAGAGATGATGAATTTGCAGGTCCTGTTCCAGCTACAACAACGGACTGGCCATCACTAGACATTGCCAACTGAGGCCAAAATGCGGAAGTGTTGTGGTGCCAAAGCCAACCAGTATCTGCATCAAAATAACGGACCCATCCATAGGTGTATGCTAATGCACCATACTTGCCATCATCAGATATTCCAAGGCCAGTAGCATGTGTGGCCCATACTGAGGTATGATCTAAAAATTCTGGTTCAATGGGAAATGTGGTGTAGCTCTCTTCAGCCTCTACATTTGTGGTTTGCATTATTAGCAAAAGCATTCCAAAAGCCAGAACTTGACTAATTCGAATTAGGGACATGAAATGCCCATTTCATATTTGATTTAATAATCCTTTCTGAACTAAAGACGGCGTCTGATTGAGGCTACTGCCAAGATAGTTAGTGTTACCACAAATATGCTGGGGCCTGGAAGGCCTTCATCCTCTGATACCTCTTCAATTATCTGTGATGCTGAACAACCTTCCGCATCGACTCTATCACCAACTTTAGTTCCTGGACAACGATCATTATCATCATCAATTCCGTCATTATCATCGTCCATATCTTCTTCATCATCAATTCCATCGTTATCGTCATCAGTATCGAAAGTATCTACAATGCCATCATTGTCTGCATCAGGATCACCTTCTTCCTTTAGAATCTCATTTCTTTCTTCATCAGTTAAAGGAACTGCAAGAACGTAGACCAAGACATCTGTTCCGTTCTGTTCATCCCAGTGCAACTGTGGAATATAGGCCTCGTAATGGTTAGTGCCATTCATTTCGTATTCTACCACTATTCCCATCCAACCAAGGTGGCAACGATTATCATTCAAGACTTTATCAAAACCCCAAATTTCAAGACAATCTTCAGGTCCTGCTTCATTGGGTTCTCCTTCACCCCAGAAATCATGAGTGAAATTTTCACCTGTTATCCATTCCCAACCATTGGAAGGCTCTGAATAATCTGGATTATCTATATTGTGAAAACCGCCAACCCAATACGCTTGTCCATCTAACAAAGAATAAATCATTTCAGCTTCTTCCTTACTAGTTATTGTTGCAAGATGGCCATTAACTCCTTCATAGGTTAATGTTTCAGCATACTCTACCGCCTCATACCAATCATAGGATGTATAATCTGGAAAACCTAGGCCAAAAGTTGCTTCAAATTTGCCAACTGTACCATTGTCTGCAGAAAAACCAAACCAGCTAAATGGTGGCTTGTACCAGTCATCTTCATGATGAGGCCAAAAATTAGTGCTTTCGGTGGTAATATTTGTGAAAACCTCTCCATAACCTAGACTCACATGGAAATTGGTCTCTTTCCCTTTGAAATCTTCGCCTGGCCACTCGAACTTAATGGTATGATTTCCTGGAGTGTGGATAGCATTGGGGAACTCTATGTGCATCCACTGTCCAATCCAAAGACGAGCGTCTTTGTTAGATGAAAGGCCTCCAATCAAGTGGGATGTTGGGCCTACGCTCTCGAACTCCCAATTGGACCAAACTGCTTGGACGCCGTCTATTTCTAGTACCGGGCCACCCTCTGTAGTTACATCCTTTTCATAGTGATCTCTTAACATCTCATTCTCAATAGCAGACAGTTTCTGGGCTGCATTATCATCATTCTTTATTGTGTCATTTACATTTGTTATTCTATTTGACATGTGGGCGCGTGGGACTCCATCTACCATAGATTCAATCTCAAAATTATCACGTACCCATGTCACCATTTCCAGAGTTATCAATTGATCCATCGGGATTTCATAATCTAGGAACATCTTGGCTTGACCATCATATTTACTTGTTAGGTTTGATATCTCCTCAACTCCTTCTTGAGAATCCTTAGTACCATTGGAGATAGCATTGATAACTGCCCAAACCTCTGTCCTATACTGTTCATCTAGAACTGAAATTTTGTAACTCTTAACAAGGAGTTCTCTGAATTTTTTAGATTC
>CAYFGG010000107.1:0-3004 GCA_964342795.1 uncultured archaeon
ATATTATTGTCTATAGCTTCTGCAATTACATTGTTCTTCTTCTTTATCCTGAGTGTATCAAAGAATGATTCCGATGTAACTTCAAAACCCCCTGATTTTAGACTTGCATTGAGGACTCTGGAAAGGTAGTTTACTCTCTCGGCTATCTGTCTAAGTTTATTAGGGCCATGATAAACTGCATACATAGAGGACATTATCGCTAGTAAGACCTGAGCTGTACAAATGTTACTAGTTGCACGATCTCTACGTATGTGCTGTTCTCTTGTCTGCAATGCTAAACGTAATGCTGGATTGCCGTGCTTATCTTTTGAAACGCCAACCAGACGGCCCGGTAAATTTCTCTTATATTTTTCCTTTGTTGCCATAAAAGCTGCATGTGGACCCCCAAAACCCATAGGAACACCAAATCTCTGTGAATTGCCAATTACAATATCGGCACCCCATTCTCCAGGTGGCTTGAGCAAGCATAATGATAACAAATCTGTTGCTACTATGACTAGTGAACCGTTAGTATGTGCCTCTTTAACTACAGATGAATAATCTTCAATATATCCCGAACTCGTAGGATATTGTAACAATATTCCAAAAGTATCCTCATCAAACGAATTATTGCCCACTACAATCTTGATTCCTAGAGGTTCGGCTCTTGTTTTTACAACGTTTAACGTTTGTGGATTGATATCCTCTGAAACTACAAATGTTGATTTCTTTCCTCTTAGAATGTTGCAAGCCATGCTCATAGCCTCTGCTGCAGCTGTAGCTTCATCAAGAAGAGAAGCGTTTGAAATCTCCATCCCAGTAAGGTCACAAACCATTGTTTGGAAATTTAAGAGTGCTTCTAATCTACCTTGTGCAATCTCTGCTTGATATGGCGTGTACTGAGTATACCAACCAGGATTTTCCAAAATATTACGTTTAATGACACCTGGAGTTATTGTACCGTAATAGCCATGACCTAGAAAATTCTTGAATATTTTATTATTCGATGAAAGTATCTTTAATTTTGAAATAACTTCAGATTCAGAAAGTGATTTGGGAATATCTAACTTTCCCGTATATAAAATCGAGGAAGGGACTATAGATTTAGAAATATCTGAAAGATCCTTGTAGCCTAGTTCCTTCAGCATAAATTGAATGTCATCAGGAGAGGGGCCAATATGCCTACGGACAAAAGTGTCTGGATGGGTAGGTGATTCACTCATAAACAAATATCTAACATCATTACGAAAGGTGATTATGAGCGTTTCGCGTTGGGTACCGTTCTATTTATTTGCCCACTTCTAGTTAGTCAAGTCCATGGTAAGGAATGCCACTAGGCTTTTCACCGTGGAGGAGGCAAATAGCCTTCTGGATACTATCTCTCCTATATTGAATAATTTGTCTGAGCACTCTGTTAAACAAGAGATGTTAGAAGAACAACTTGAAGAGATTATGGAAGAAGTTAGAGATGACTACAGGGCAGCATTGAGGCCCGGGTGGGAAGAACTTCAAATTGAGCTTGAAGACAATATAAATCACATCAATAACCTAAGTGTTGAATTGGGAAAGTTGGGTGTTGAAGTTGATGATCCAAGCTTAGGTGTTGTTAACTTTAATTCACTAAGAGGAATCGAAACAGTCTTTCTATCTTACCGCTTAGGAGAAAAAACGGTTAATCATTGGCACCACCTTGATGAGGATTTTGATTCTAGAAGGAAAATGCAAAAGGAATTGGATATTATAACTCAATAGATATCTTTTGAATAGGGTGTGTCTTGGGTCTGTATGTTCAAAGCTAAGAAGGTAACGATTTTTATGCCAACTGAGGGGGAGACCAAGATTTACAATAATGTTGAATTTCAATCCCATCCTGAAATGAGTATTATATCTATATTTATCAACAAAGGTAAAGAATCAATTATGTTCTCAGGACTAAGCTTTCAGGTAGACATGCATGAGGATGATGCAAAAGAGGCCTATGATATGGCCCAGAAAGCGCATTCGATGTCCAAAGAACAGATGAAAATGATGCTGGAGAGAGAAACGGGACCGTCTGATAGATTCAGTTCCTCCTTTGGTTAAATGTCAAATATAAAACTAGTTGTTTTTGACATGGATGGTACGCTACTCCGAGAGCGTTCCTGTTGGGAATATATCCATCGTCACTTTGGTGTGGATAACACCGAAATGCTAAAATTATATATGGAACACAAAATAAGCGACCAAGAATTTGCTGAATCTGATATTAGACTGTGGAAAGAAAATAGTGATGAAAAAGTCAACGAGAGCTACATCAACTCAATATTGGATGAGATTAAACCAATAGAAGGTGCCGAAGAACTTATTCATGCATTGCAAAAAAATGGGGTTAAAACTGCAATCCTGTCCGGGGGAATAAAATACCTAGCAAATAAATGGGCTGAAAAATGGAATATGGAATGTGCAATTGCTAATAGGATAGTTGATGATGAGGATGGAAATCTCAAGGCCATTATTGAATCAAGTGGGCATGCAAAAGGGCCGATTATGGACCAATTACTAGAAAAAATGGGTTTTACGAAGGAGGAAGTTGCCTCTGTTGGGGACACAAACGTAGATATTCCTCTTTTCCAGAGATCGGGACTAGGCATTGCAGTTAACACTGATGACGAAAGAGTCATTAGTGAGGCTGATTATCATCTGAAAGAAAATAACCTAAGGAAGTTGATTCCTGTAATTATAAATTAATGAAAAGCTAATTATACAAACAACCCTAAGCGGATTGTGCCCAATCGCATTTTTTGCCTGTGCTTGCTAGTCTTTGTTACATTTCTAATCTCTGCCAATTATGTTGAAGCTGATGACTCTGATATAAGCATCTCTAGCATAAGATACACTAATGATTTCGAGAATGGGGAGTCTATTACAATCATAGATAGTGGAAGAGATGGAGGCACTGAATACAGATATGCAATATTTGACGATGATGACGATTTCCCAGATGATTGGGAAGAAGTTACATTTGATGACAGTGAGTGGGATATGG
>CAYFGG010000108.1:0-2913 GCA_964342795.1 uncultured archaeon
GATCACATGCCAACTGAAGCAGATGAACAGTTGTTAATTGATGAAGTTGGTTTTGATCCTTCTTGGCGTTTTCATCATATTCCTATAATTGCAGGTACTATTGAAACAGGTCTACTCGATGAATTGTTAGAAGTCGAAGGCGTGGTTTTCTTAACACTGAATGGAGAGATGCGAATGACTCTTGACAATGCAATTGGTATTCACCATGTGGATACGGTTTGGGATTATGGGTATACTGGTGAAGGGATTAGTATCGCCATAATCGATACAGGTATTGATCCATTACATGTAGGATTGAATGATATGGATGACGATCCTTTAACAAATGATCCCAAAGTTGTTGCTTTCTATGATGCATTAGATGATAGTGGAGATAATGGTGATGGAACAACAGAACCATATGATGATCAAGGCCATGGTTCTCATTGTGCAGGAATATCAGCAGGTACTGGAGCAGTTGAAGAAGGCCCAATGAGTGATGGATCAAAACCTTACAGAGGCGTAGCCCCCGATGCTTGGTTAGTTGGAGTTAAAGTGTTAGACAGTGGAGGTTCAGGTAGTTTTGCAGAAGTTATGAGAGGAATGGAATGGACTATTGACAATCAGATTAAATACAATATAAGAGCAGCATCCATGTCTTTAGGAGGAGTTTGGTTAGTTGAACTGACCCAAGAGCAAGAGGAACGTATCACACATCTTGCAAATGAGATGGTAGCCGCTGGAATTTCTTTGATGATTGCAGCAGGCAATAGTGCAGCATACGGAACAATAGGCACTCCAGGAGCAGCTAAAGATGTTATCACAGTAGGAGCTACTGAGGACAGTAAAGATTTAGCAGTATATTCTAGCAAAGGACCAACTCATGAGGGTCAAATAAAGCCCAACGTGGCAGCTATAGGTTCTGCAGTAATGTCTGTGGAGGCAAATAGTGGTAACGGATATGCTTCCTATTCCGGAACGAGCATGGCCACACCAATGGTAGCAGGTATGGCAGTTTTACTTTTACAGGCAAATCCTGATTTGCAACCTTTGATGATTAGATCTATTCTGGAGTCAACATCTGAATTCAAATGGCTAAGTCATCCAGTAAGGCCCAACAATGATTACGGCTGGGGTTTTGTTTTAATGGATACAGCGCTAGATGAGGCAATAAAGTATGATGCTTCACTTTCAATTAACATTAGTGCAGATACCTCAGTTATTTACTATGAAGGAAACGACACAGATGGAGGTAACGATACTGCATCCAGATTCTTTGTTCACGAAAATGAAAAATTGTATTTTGATGTTGAAGGCAATGCTTCACATATAGAATGGAGAAATATTTTGATAGAGGACATCTGGCATTCAGTAGATTCCATATCAGAGATTGATGTGATGGGAACTCAGTTAGGCACAGGAAACCACACGATATGGGTTCGGGCTGTAAGCTCAGAAGGAATTAGTGCACCGGTTACAGTTCCTCTTAACATAGCAGATGCAAAGTCATCTCCAAGCGAGGATTCAACTTCAATACCATTTAGTCTTGTTTTATCAGTATCATTGATGGTTGCTTTGTTTAGATCTAGAAAAATTTAAAGCGATACAAAAACATAATTGATATATATGCCCCTGACAGGGAATTGTTATGCAAGAATTCAATGTTTCTTTGAAGGACAAACCAGGGGAATTGGCATCCGTTGCTTCAGCAGTTGGAGATAAAGGAATTAACATACTGGGTTGTGTTGGAATGGGTAGATCTACAGCCTCTGTAACTATGGTCACAGACGATGAGGAAGCCACAGCCAAAGTTTTGGAAGAGATGGGTCGAGATTTTGAATCTAATGAGTTACTCTTAACTACTTTGCCAAACAAGCCTGGCGCACTTGCAGAGATGGCTACAAGTCTTAGTGATGCAAATATCAACATCATATCCTTTTACATAATGAAAATGGAAATGGATCAAGCAGATGTGGCTTTAACTACAGACAACCCTTCAAAAACCAAGGAAATTCTAGGAATTTAGAGTCGATGAAGGTTGATCTTCATGGTCTACCTTTATCTGAGGCTAGGATCAGAGCGCAAGTTGCGATAGCTGAGGCTTGGACTGATGCGATATCAAGCATTGAATTAATACACGGGCATAATCTTGGTACAGCTATCAAGGACTATATTCAGCAGGAAAATGGTCTCAGAAAGGATATAGAAATGATATATCCTGAGATTTCAAGACTAAAATTGACTGATAAGGGCCTTGGTTCCACAATAGTAAGGTTTAAACGACACTAATCCCTGCTTAGTTTATGGATTTTACCGCATTACTGGGGATGTCAATAGTTTGTGCCATGGGTGCAATGTCTCCAGGACCTAGTTTAGCGGTCGTTTTGAGAAATACAATTTCTGGAGGTCGTGCACAGGGTGTAATGACTGGTATAGGTCACGGTATTGGGTTTGGAATCTATGCATTTATCGCAGTTATGGGATTATCTGCACTTCTTCTAGCTAATGAGGATTTCTTCAACTTACTACAATGGGCTGGGGCTGCAGTTCTTTTTTGGTTAGCCTATAATATGTTAACTTACAATCCTTCAGGACCTGCTAAAGAGCATGAGAGTACTGGCCGCAAAGGTTTTGCAGAAGGATTCATGATTGCCTTTCTAAATCCTAAGATACTCGTTTTCCTAGTTGCAGTCTTCAGTCAATTTATTGACCCTAAAATGGAAGATATGGATCGTTTCATTATGGCTTTTGTAGCAGGAATAATAGACACGGTTTGGTATGTTCTTGTCGCTGCGGTTTTATCAGGCACACCTGTAATTGACAAATTAAGGTCTAATGCAGTTATCATAGATCGTTCAATAGGCACGGTTCTTCTAATTCTTGCATTTATGCTTGTACTGAGAACTTTGGGAATAGACATATCTTAATATCTAG
>CAYFGG010000109.1:0-2912 GCA_964342795.1 uncultured archaeon
TTTCAAGGATTCTGACGGAAATTCAATAGATTATTTCATAATGAATTCAAAATATTTGGGATCCCAAGCTGAGATAAACGGGACCATTGTGGATTCTTGGGGTGGGTACGCTGATGGGCAAGTTGAACTAATCTACACAGATCTAATATCTGGCACTATAGGTTTCCTCAACATATTCCTAGGTCTTGTGGCAGTTTTCAATTACGTTTTAATGATTCCTATTGTAATATTATCTTTTTCTGTATTGATATATGGACTTGCACTTTCTTTAGAACAAAGAAAAATGGAAGTAGCAATACATAGAGTCATTGGGGGAACTAAAGAAGGATTGCAGAAGATGCTTACCTCTGAAGTCGTAATTGTTAGTACTATTGCTTTCTTGGGTGGTTACATCCTGTCAATAGGCATTGTTCCGAACCTTCTTTCAGCAGTAGGTTTCATGTCATTTGAAAGTAGTGGAGATCTTGCTGAATATCGTTGGGCTAACCTAGGAATTGGGGCGTTAATATTCACTATAATTACAACTATAGGTATAGCATGGTTTTATGGAAAGAATAAAGCAGATGAATTCCTTTCAATAGAAATCGTAGAAGGGGTAAGTAAACTCTCAAAGAAGGCTGAACCTAGATTTTGGATTCCCTTAGCTTGTTTCCTTGTAGGTGCATTTACAGGAATTGAGATTTGGATTGAGGATAATGGAGGGTGGGGTCCGGTTGGAGAGGATGGTATGATAACTAATTTCATAACAAATGGTCTTCTCAAGATTTTTGCACCATTCTTACTATGGATAGGGGGTGCAATAATCCTCGGTAAAATCGGAGCAAAAGGGCCTGAATTTCTAGTAAAACTATTTGGAAGAACTGCACTCTTATCAGATATTAAGAGAGGATTAACTAATTCAACGTCAAGCGATACTGTGAACAGACTGGCAGTAATAATGCTACTGACATTGTCAATCGTTACGCTGGCCGCAATACAAGGGTATACTGGAACAGATATTGATGAAAGGACTGCATCGGCTGATATCGGTGCTGATATTCAAGTGCAATTTGTTGATCCGGTTTCTAAAGAACAGGCTGAAAATGCCGTACTTGTAGCAATAGAAAGAGCAAATAATGATGAAATCAAGAACATTGAATCTAGTGCCTCAATCGGAAACATATATCCTACTGCAAAAGGTAGTTCGGGAGTAATTACTACCTATATTGTATTTGACAATACTGAAGATACATTGCTCTGGGATCAACAATCAGTTCCGAATAAGAATATTGACGCAGCGATAAATGGGCTGTCAAATGGTGGGTTTACTGCAGGAGAAGGTGCTATAGGGTTACTAGACTTACCGGATAGCGAAGAACTAGAATCTGATGATGCAGGATTTGAATATAAGATTACTTTAGAATATCCTGAATATAAATTCCGAATAAATGAGACAGGTTTCCCTGAAATAGATTTTACAAACAGCACTTATCGAGAAACGCAGGTTACCTACTTAGGAGAGCATCAATGGATCCCTGGGATACCTTCAACAGACACGAGCAATGCCATAATCATAGGTGAAAATTCATACAGAGATTTGGTTGGTTCGACTATAGCTGACAATTATGTGTCAACGACTTGGTTTTTTGAATTGTGCGATCAAAATGACAAAGATTGTAAAGATGCTTTGAGCAGTGTGGCAGTTGAAATAGGAAACAGTGAGATTGTTTTCAGTTCAGAAGATTGGGCTTCTTCACATGAAGAGGTTGAAACTAATGGAGGTCTAATATTTGGTACCCAAGGTTTATTGAGTCTGCAATTCATGGTTTCATCTGTTGCGGTTGTTGCTTCAGCATTCGTATTTCTTTCTCTTGTTCTAGATCAAAGAAGCAAAGAACTAGCCATCCTTCAAGCTATAGGGGCTAGTCCCAATCAAATTAGAAAACTAGTTCTATTTGAGATCTTATCAATTATAATAGTTAGTATGACACTAGGAGTTCTCTTAGGCATAGGAGTTGCTCAGACATTTAATGGATTCTTCTTCGTCTTTGGATATATCTTCCAAATATTCCTTGGAAATGCAACGCCAATAAGTAGAGAACTGGTATGGCCATGGACTGAAATAATATTGGTGAATATCTCTGTACTAATTGCTGTAATAATCGCACTAGTATTGACTACTAGAAAAGTACTGAATGCTAATTTAGCAATTATATTGAAGGGAGAATAATGAGCGAAGAACAACTTTTTGAACACACAGTAGGGCAAGGAAAGGAAGAAGGAGATACTGAGGAAGAATTATCAAAAGCCCAAAATGAGTTTGAAAAGAGTCGTGTAGAGAGAATAGTTTCCAAAGATGAGAACGAAATACTACACGCTAGCGGATTATATCATGTATATGAATCACAGTCTCTAGAAGGTAATGTTGTTGCCCTCAGAGGATTGCATGTAAACGTTATGAAAGGTGAAGCTGTTGCCGTTGTTGGTCCATCTGGCTCAGGAAAATCTACCCTTCTAAAATGTCTTGGCGGATTGATGCAACCTTCAGCAGGAGGTGTAATACTGGATGGAATCCCCATAACACGTTTGGAGGGAGTTGATTTGGTTAAAATGCGTCAGAAAACAGTGTCTTTTATTTTCCAAGAAGCAAATCTATTACCGGACCTTAGTGCTCTTGACAACGTCGCTCAACCCTTAGTTCATCAAGGAACACTAATAATGGATGCACGAGTAAAAGCACTAGAATTATTGAAATTCTTGAAAATGGAAGAGAGAGCCTATGGAATGCCTGAAGAATTGTCCGGAGGAGAACAACAGAGAGTTGCGATTGCACGGGCATTAATCACAGATCCAAAATTGATCCTAGCGGACGAACCAACCGGAGCGTTAGACCCAATAACAAGTAGAGAAGTGCTGAAACTTTTCAAAGAACT
>CAYFGG010000110.1:0-2897 GCA_964342795.1 uncultured archaeon
TCGAGAAAGGAAAGTTTGAAGTTATCAAAATTGGAGGGATGACTATCGGAAGAGCGACCTATCAACCTGGTTGGAAATGGTCTGATGATGTGTCACCGTTGTCCGGTACAGACTTTTGCGAGGTTGAACATCTTGGGATGGTTATCTCGGGTCAAGCGACATGTGCATTCAAAGATGGGGAAGTTCACACTATGAAACCAGGCAATCTATTCTATATTGGGCCAAGGCCCCACGATAGTTGGGTAGTTGGTGATGAGGAATATGTGTCGTTGCACTTTCAGGGTGCTGACAAGTACGCTGACTAAGTCAGAATTCCCATTTCCTTTAGTTTTTCTGGTAAGTAGGTATTAGTAACGAAATCGAGACCGTACTTGGCCAAGGCCTGCTGTTCTGATTTCTTCTTGATATCTAATTGTAGTTCGATTTCGCCTCTCCAATATTTCCCTTTGAAGCGGGGGTCGCTCTGGATTGATTTCAAAGCACTGATGTCTCTATCTGTAAGGTCGTCTGATGGTAGGTCATAATTGATTATATCAGAAGGTGTGACTCCTAGATAGCGTGCGCTAGGTGTGGCCAGAATATGTGAAATGTGTGCGGTCTTAATCGCACCGTAC
Organism: uncultured archaeon; assembly: GCA_964342795.1. Taxonomy (GTDB): domain Archaea; phylum Thermoplasmatota; class Poseidoniia; order MGIII; family CG-Epi1; genus CG-Epi1. The sequence goes on from CAYFGG010000110.1 coordinate 615, forward strand.
GCTACAGAGCTGAAGATTCTGTAGGACCACGGATCTGCATCTGTAAAGAGTAGTAGTGGAAGGCCTGATGCTTTGTGCATCCTCTGTAAGAAACGTCTGGTTGATCTCGCAGGCTGGCCTTTGATATGCACCAAGATGGCGTTGTGTGTCTCGTCAAATCCATTCTCTACTAATCTATCAAACATACCGCCCGTCTCAATCGCAATGATGCATTTTGAATCTCCAAAGCCATCAAAAGTTATCTTGTTGTCCTCCACATTGTATGGAATGTTGTAGCCAGTATCTCCAACATCATTACGGCAATTGATGCGCATTGGTTGGCCTTTCCGATTAATCTCTGTTAGTGTTACATCTCCCAAGACTTTAGCACCGTCTTCTTCTGGCCGTATCTTGAAGTCTTCTCTCTGAAAGTGTGTCACTATTTCCAAGTCTTCTATTAGTTTGTTCGACTCGTCCTGCGCATGGAATTTGCCCATTTCCCAAGCTTCAGAGATATAGTACAATTCTCTCAACGTGGATGATTTGTTCTGGCCCGACATCTCCCGTATAAAGTCCAAAAGGTACGTGGTTCTGAGAAGCATGTAAGCGCCATCCAACTTCTTTGCTGTCCTTGTTGTCTTGGCTTTACCATATTTCCACACTTTTGCTCTCTCATCAAAAATTATGTTGTTTTTACTTCTAGTGGGGATTGACATCTCCGGCACTTTGCCGGTATTCAGCTGATTGTATATTTTCTCAGCTATCTGTTCTAATTCACTTACGGCTGTCGCCATAGTCTCCCAACGAAATGGGGTTTTAGATTGAATGGGCGCTTTGAAAGGTAACGCTTAATTAATTGAAGTTGGGCTGCCAAAGTAGCACTGTATGGAACAAAGAACAATCTTTAGGATAGTTGCATTCGTTTTGATTGCCTATTATGCGATTAATTCTGCTCTTTTAGGAACGTATATGTTGGCTAGAGGTTTAGATCTCTGGGGGGGAGGATTGATTTTCCTTTCTAATTGGAATTTGGTTGTAAATTTAGTTATTGCTGGATGTGCTTTGTATCGGGAATACGACAGGAGTTTTGTTTCGTATCAACCCCTTTTGGCCGCTTCGATGGGATTGAATATTATTGTTGTTCTTCTCTATTGGGTATTGAGGGCAATGGGTGCTTTCGGGGAAGGTATTGAGGAGGATTGGGAGCTTACGGATCACATACGAAACATATACATCCATCTTGGAACTTCCGTCTTTTTGTTTGTAGAGGTTATTTTCTTCAATAAACCTTTCCAAGACTGGAAAAAAGAATATTCGATATACATGGCTATTTTCATCGGCTATATACTTTGGATGGAACTTTTCGTCTCTCCAAATAATCCGGATTGGAATTGTAGTGAAACAAGGGCAGATAGTTGTGGATTCCCATACTTATTCCTTAACGATTTGAGTGAGATAGGGAGACTGATTTTCTACTTTGGAGTGTGGGTCTTAGGAAACGGAGCTTTGGCCTTCAGCTATTATCTGTACAATTACAAGAAAAAGAACTGGTCTTCTTCAGAATAGATGAATGTTGACGTGGGTGCTCTTCTAGCATTGTTGGCGTTTATTGTTCCTATGTGTTTTACTCCTGGCCCAAATAATGTGCTGTGCGCAGCGCATGGTTCGCTTCATGGTGTAAGGAATACTCTTCCTTTGATAGCTGGGATGGCTGTTGGCTGGTCTATACTTGGTGTGGGGATTGCAGCTAGTATTGTCTTTCTAGAAGAAAATGAATCGGTTCTTCAAATCATGTCATATCTAGGTGCTTGTTACATCGCCTACTTGGGCTACAAAGTTGCCACTACTTCCGTAATTGAGGATGAAGAAGAAAGGGGAGATATGTTGGGTCCTTGGACGGGGTTCGGGTTACAGGTCGTTAATGGAAAGGCGTGGATCCACTTCTTAGTTATGATGACTGTGTTTGGGACTACGTTTGGCACAGAATTTGAGGGTAAAATTCTACTAGTGTTGTTGAATCTATCTTTTGGGTTTATGGCTGTTTTGAGTTGGGCGACGTTTGGAACTTTACTGAGAAAGTTGTTCAGTGGAGATGAATCTGGAATATGGTTGAATCGGGGATTGGGGGGCTTGCTTTTCTTAGTTGCAATATGGATTGCTTTACCACACGAGTGAAACTTTAGTACCGGCATACAAAGTACTGGTTATGAGAAAAAGCACTCTATCTCTAATTTTCGCTATTTTTGCACTATTTCTAGTTACTGGATCTGTAGTTGCTGAGGATGAGGTTGTTGAGGACGAAAG
>CAYFGG010000111.1:0-2844 GCA_964342795.1 uncultured archaeon
ATGCTCATATTGCGTTCATGGATGGAGCTGCAGCATGGATTGGCTGGCAACAATACGGATTGGAAGCTTTAGCTGCGGATCAAAAGTCAGATGGTAGAACGTACTACAATGCTCACGCCGTTGTTTTGAAAGATTCTGAAATGGCTACCGCATATTTAGATGATGATGATAGTACTGATCCTTTCTCATTATTGGCAGGTAAGACCTCATGCCACACTGGTTGGCTGAAATCTGCTGGAATGTTGTTGCCAATGGGTTTCCTTATTGGTAATGGATATGCAAACGTTGTAGGAGATCCTAATGATATTGAATCATTAAGAAACACTGTAACTAACTTTTTCAATGATGATGCAAGTATACCTGACTCTGGAACCACTTACTACGGCTATTCTGGTGCGGTAAGATGTTTATCTGAGGGTGTTGGAGATGTTGCTTTTGCAAAGGATTCAACTGTTGCAGGATATTGTGGAAATGAAAATGCTGCCGATAATGAAGCATGGTGTCTTCCAGAAGACGATTATGTCTTGCTTCCTTCTTACGGTTCGGCACCTTCGCATCCTGTAATGTATAATCCCGAATTTGTCGATGATGAAACTAAAGTGCTAGTTCAAGACGCTCTTGTCGCAATGAAGGATAGTGATGAGGGGGCTGCAATTCTTGCCAATATTCTAGGAACCCCAGGTATTGTCACAACAGATGCAACGACTCACTTGGGATCTTATGGTGGACTAATTGGAGATATCCCAGGAATCAATTCATACTACAGCGATAAATATTCAATAAATGAGACTGTCACTCCTACGATTTCAAAAATTAGAATAGCATATGAAGTCAAGGACGACTATGAGAATCCAGACGAAAATCCACAGATTATGGCAGACTTCATAGCTGAGCAAACCGGTGTTGAAGTTACACTATATCCAGTCACATCTGAAGGTGCAATAATCGAAGCCTTAAGATTTGGAAATGCAGACATTGCATTCATGGATGGAGGAGCAGCGTGGGTCGCTTGGAAACAATATGGTTTGGCAACTATGGCTGCCGATAAGAAATCTGACGGACGCACATATTACAATGCCCACGCATGGGTACACAAAGACTCAGAAATGGCTGCTGCTCATCTTGATGACGATGAAAGTACTGATCCATTCGCACTTCTTGAAGGTAAGACATCCTGTCATACAGGATGGTTAAAATCTGCTGGAATGTTGTTACCTATGGGATATTTAATATCCAATGAATATGCAGAAGTAGTCGGTGATGAAGATGATATAGAATCTTTAAGAGATACTATTCACGCTTTCTTTAATGAAGATGCTAGCATTCCTGAATCTGGAACGACATACTATGGTTATAGTGGTGCTGTAAAATGTCTGTCCGAAGGTGTAGGTGATGTGGCATTCGCTAAGGATTCAACAGTAGATGGATACTGTGGAAACGAAGATGCTGCTGATAACGAGGATTGGTGTCTACCACGTGATGAATACATTGCTTTACCTGCATTTGGACAAGCACCTTCGCATCCTGTGATGTATAATCCTGAAAAACTCAATGTTCAAACTAGAACTGCGATTCTCAATGCACTTCTCGCTATGAACAATGAGATGTATGTCGAAGACTACGAAGTGCAAGGAGAGACATACACTGGTTGTTACAACATAGTCACACATCAAGTGGACAGTGAATCCGAGAGGAATACCTGTGGTGGAGAAATTCTAGGAAATATCTTAGGAACACCAGGATTGGTGGAAGCTAACACCCAAGAACATCTTGGTTCTTACAGCAGTCTTATTGCAGCTATTCCAGGAATTAGCAGTTATTACGATACAAAGTACGAAATAACTAGTTAAAAAAGTATGGTGAAACTCCCTCTGATTTATGCGTCCCAGCTTTCAGAGGGAGATCACATGTTGCTCAGTAATAAGCAAACGCCTCAAGAATCCTATGATGTAGAGGGGAAATAGTGCACCCATATACGGAGGGTTCTAATGAGCTCTGTGAATAGAGTAATTCGTGCTAGTAATTTAAAGATAGGTTATTCCGAAAATGAGGTTTTGGCTCTGATTAATGAGTTAGAAATCCAACAGGGAGAAATTGTCTCTATAGTGGGTGAATCGGGAATTGGAAAAACTACTTTACTGAAAACAATTGCAAATTTGATTAAACCTATTAAAGGTACTCTAGAAACATTTGAAGAAGAAGTTGTGACTGTAAGGGGAAGGGTTGGGTTTATTCCTCAGAAATTGGGTCTGATTAAACATGAAACGGTATTTGCAAATGTAATGCAAGGTGCGATTTGTAATCAGTCTATTTGGAGATCTATTATTGGATTTCATGAACAAAAAACAATCGATATAGTTCAAGAAGCAATAGAACAAATGAATTTATCAGATAAAATAAATGAACCTGTAAAAAGATTATCAGGAGGTCAACAACGAAGAGTTGCCATAGCAAGAACCATAGCTCAGAGACCAAGATTGATTCTTGCTGACGAATTTCTAAGCGAACTTGATGACAACACTGCTAATAATGTGTGGAAAACAATGCTCGAGTACGTAAAAGCTGATTCTATTACTTTAGTAATTGTAGAACATAATGTTAGTAGGGCAAAGTCTGCTCAACGTTGCTTCAGTATGGAAAAAGAGCAATCAAGTGAACAAGCAATTCTGTCGGAGGTGGAGATATGAGTGAGGAAAAAACGTTCTATGTTGAATTGATGAAATTTTATAGAAGAAGCAAATATATTCTTTTTGCAATTATTACAATTTTTCTAACGTGGTTTATATTCGTAGATCTTGTGGATGGGGATTGGGGTTCTTTAGAAAATAGCCTAGAAAATCTTTC
>CAYFGG010000112.1:0-2835 GCA_964342795.1 uncultured archaeon
CTAAGAAAACACCTGATAAGGCCCCCCAAACAAAGGCTATCCGTAATGCTTCCCAAGGTTCTTTACCATATTTTTCTGAATTCCTAATTGATCTTAGATATCCATATGCAGGAATAAAGGCTAAAAGTGAAGCACTAATAAATGCAGCAACGCCACCAATAGCTATGAAAAGCAAAACTAAAACAAACAGCATGAACCACTGTTTATTCGTTAATTCTATCATCTGACCTCCCTAAAGAACCATACTTAAGTAACATGCACTCGTCCTAGATGAACATATAAAATTCCTCTTCGAATTAATTTGTTCATTTGTAGACGTGGATTTGGTATTTCATCTTCCTCTGCAGCACCTACAAGCTCATCTGGAGTTATTCCATCTCCAACATCTAATTCTCGGACCAAATTCAATAATTTAAACTTTGGAGTGTCACGAATATTTGCCTGGACAGGTTTTTCTTCATCCTCTACTGCCTTCTTTATTCTGGCTTTTTTTGCAAGGAATTTTTTCTTTTTGGGTTTCTGAATCTTAACCTTTCTAGGGGGAGCATCTCTGAGAGGACCTGCAACTTCATCTAATTCTTCCTCTGCTTTTTCCATTACTTCCCTAAATTCTTCTAGATACTCTTCGATAAGATCCTGAAGTAAATCTGCAGGAGTCATTCCTTCGACCTTACACCTCTTATTGAACAAATCCCAATCTTTCCTAAAGTCATCTGGAATGCTCATCCGGAAGTTAAGGCGTTTAGGGGCCACGTCACAGCATCTGTATCTATACTATAATACTTATGGCTGTAAAAGAGTACGGTATTCTTCTTCAATTTTATCGACTATACTTGCCCAAGAAAAACCACTAGAGAATTCTCTGCCCTTAGAGCCCATCTCACTACACAGTTTTTCATCTTCCAACAAATAAGATATCTTCTCAGATAATTTCAATGAATCGTTAAATTCCACTAAAAAACCATTTTGTCCATCAGACATGGCCTCTGGAATTCCCCCAACTCTTGTGCCTATAACTGGTGTTTTTGCTGCTGCTGCTTCCAAAAGAACAATACCAAATGCTTCATACTCTGAAGGCAAGACCATCAAAGTTGCAGCAGAGAGTGCTGATCTGTAAATTTCATCATCAACATGTCCCAAACGATGCATGTTAACATTTCTCGATTTTGCTTCTTTTTCCAAATCATCTCCAAGACCCATATCTGCCCCCATCAAAACCAAATCAACATTTTTTGAATCTATCTTGGACATTGCGGCTATTAAATCTGAAATTCCTTTGTTGGTAGCTAATCTGCCTGCAAAAAGAACAAATTTATCAGATATTCTACTATATTTTTTCTTGAAAAGAGTAGGATCTGGTACATCCTTCCAGTCTTCCCAATTTATGCCGTTGTAAATTATCTTAATATTGTCATGCTCAATACCTATCTCTGAAATCAACATGTCTCTTTCGTGCTTACTAACGCATGTTATCAAATCTGCAGCTTCCATTGTTGATTTTCCTATTTTGGAGTCGTAGAAATCCCGAAGTGTTCTTCTTTTGGATCCTCCCCACATTGACCATGAAGGATGGAAATGTGGAGTTATGACCCAAGGCGTGGATTGTAATTTTTCTCTTATCCAACCTGCGTGATTCTGAAAATATCCATAAGAGTGTGTATGGATAATATCGGCTTCTTTGGAGAGAAAAGATTTGACCATACCTGGTGCAAGAACATAGTGTGCTTCACCAGATACTGTAAAGGCACTGTGTCTGGATACAGGAACACCTCCAACCTTTGACGGCATCTTCTTCTTAACAAATGGTGTCTCTGTGTAAAGATCTGTAGTTATCACCTCAACCTTATGGCCCTTTGCAAGTAAACCTTCTGAATATGCCTTAACGACCGTTTCAGCACCTCCAGGTGCAGGCGGATACCTTACACATCCCTGAATAATATTCATTGAATTGCCGATACAAGGCGCCTTTTAAGCCCCCGACCTTACCCCCTTCAGTGTCTGAGACCACTGATGTCAGCAGTCCAGTTTCAAGCCATCTTGATGAACTGAGATCACACCTTATGCCTCCTTTCATTAGTAACATGTTCTTACTGGCGTGTCTTGTTCCAATTTCTATCCATATAATTGAGGGATTACTAAATATTGCAAACTTGGAATTGTCTGAAATGGCAACTTATAGTCCTACCGAAGTTTTTAGACTGAAAATATACATCAGTCTAATAGGAAGTATATTGCTAACATTCCCTCTATGGTTCAAAGGTTTTTACAATTTCTCAAGACCAGGCCTAACAAATAAAGAGAGGAAAGGAACCATAGTCATCTTTTCATCGGGTTCCATGTTATTTTTGGCGGGGGCTCTTGCCGGATTATTTTATGTTACTCCAATTGTGATGGAAATACTTCTAACAGATGATTTCATAGATTCTAAATTATCTGTTTATGAGGCTACTAAACTAGTTGTTTCCATATCTTTATTTTCAGGATTTATAATCAGTCTACCAATTTTGTCTTATCTCATTATCAGATATACCGAAGAAGTGAAAGTAGCACGTAAATACATTTACCTCTTAATAATTCTGATAGGATTACTTGGAACACCTGAGCCAACAATGATTATCAATCTTCTGTTTCTAATTGCATTTGCATCAATTGCTGAACTAATTCTATTTTTAGGGATTGGAACGACATGAAGATAAGGATATTCGAAAAGAATCTGCTTTATTCCGTTATATCCTTAGGTTTCATGATAAGGATATATCATCATTACAACTGGCGTATCTGGGGAAGTGATTCAGGAGAATATCTTTACCTCACAAGACACCTTATTAGTAATGG
>CAYFGG010000113.1:0-2731 GCA_964342795.1 uncultured archaeon
ATAATTGATTTAATACATAGTAATTTATATATAGGATGAACAAATGTTCAAATAATGCCCTTAAATAGCAAAGATTCTGAACTTTTGCGATGCTTAAACAAAAATGGGAGAGCTTCACAAAGAGAACTTGCGGCGACAACGGGTGTGGCACTAGGCACCGTGAACAGTCACATCAAAAATCTGGAAAAAGAAAAAATAATCAAAGGATACTATGCACATATTGATCCTGAAAAAATAGGTTTCACATTAACTGCAATAATAAATCTCAGAATAACAAAAGGGAAAATCATGGATTTGCAAGCAACAATTGCTAAACATCCTAGGGTTTTTGGAGTGTATGATGTAACTGGAGAATGGGATTCGCTCGTTTTGGCCCGTTTCAAAGATAGAGAAGAAATGGATAGTTTCATCAAGACTACTCTGTCCCAAAAGAACATAGAAAGAACCAGTACGTCTCTGGTGCTAAACACAGTGAAAGAAGAACCAAGGGTTTTACTGTAACATAATAATAAAAGCAACTTGGGATTGCTGAACTGTGTTCAATAGTAGCTATAATGTATTAATATTTGCAGGATTTGTTCTTATTTTGTTTGGAGGAAAGGTCAATGCGGCTGAGCCTGAACAAATTCATTTGGCAACAACTGGGAACAGCAATGAAATGGTTGTTCAATGGGGTACTCAGGAGGACACAACTGCTTTCTGTGAATCAGATAATATTGTTGAATACGGGACAGATGCTAACAATCTAGATTTCTCAGAAAATGGTGATGATGACATGTATCTATGGACTACCTGCACCCATACAACTGTTTTGTCTGGACTTGAACCAAATACCACTTATTACTACCGTGTAGGGGGAAGTGGAGAATGGAGTGATGTGTTTTCATTTAACACTTTAGAGGCAGATCCTGAAAGTGTCCTTATTGGTGCAATTGCAGATCACGGAACTTCAAGTAATGCACAAGAAACAACTAGTAATATGGTACCAATTGACTTTGATTTAGTCATACATGCTGGTGACATATCTTACGCAAACGGTGCAGGATCTGGAAATGGAATTGGTGATCAGAGTGTTTGGGATGAATATCAAAATCAGATAGAAGCAATTGCATCAAAATCTCCTCATATGTATGCTCCTGGAAATCATGAGGAAGATTCTGAGCCCTATGGATTCGATGCCTATGAAAGTCGTTTCTACACTACTGGTAGTAATAGCTTCTGGTATAGCTTTGATTTTGAATACATTCATTTTGTTTCCATATCATCTGAACATGACTATGAACCAGGAAGCTCTCAATATATTTGGCTTGAGAATGATCTAGAAAATGCAAACGAAAATAGAGAAAGTGTTCCATGGATAATCGTTTTTGCGCACAGGCCAATGTATAGCTCAAATGGAGATGGTGATGGGCATGGAAGTGAAATAGAGTTCAGAGAGGCAATGGAAAGTTTACTTTTCGACTATAATGTAGATTTAGCAATTTGGGGACACGATCATCACTACGAAAGAACACATCCTGTTTTTGAGGAAGAAGTTTACGCTAACAACACTGGAACCTATAATGACCCATACTATCTACCTGGTGCAACTATACACATAGTTGCAGGAATGTCAGGGCGTTCGGTTTATGATGGTCTAGAAGAACCTCAACCTGAATGGTCTGCCTACAGGGAGCTATCGTATGGTTATACTCGATTTGAAGTCACTAAAAGTGGAACATTGCACTATGAATTTGTCCGGAACTCTGATGGGAAAGTGTCTGATGAATTCTGGATTGTGCGTACTCTGAATCACGATATTCCTAATCCAAATAACGAATTTAAGCCGAATAACAATACCTTGAATCAAACTGAAACCAAGAACCTAATTGAAGAAATAAAGGATCTTAATCAAATTTCACTAACTAGCTCAATTGTCTTTGTATCAACTGCTGCAATTATTAAATCGAGACGTAGCAAATAAAAAAATTATCTCTTTTTCCAAATCATTAGAACTTCACGGTCAACCCTAGGTTCTATCGACTCTTTTGGCATTTCTTCTGTTTCCAGACTCCAATGCAAACTGAATAATTTGTGGAGTTCAGATATACTGACTCCCCATGGAGGACCACCCTCAATAACATCCTTATCCAGAGGAAAGAATAATCCCAGCAATTTACCGTCTGGCTTCAACAACTGCCAAACAACTCTATCATATTCAAATCGACGGTCTGGATTGATTGCACAAAAACAAGTGTATTCAAGAATATAATCAAATTTCCCATGTAACGCTTCTGGTAGATTAAACAAATCCTCCCGTAGGACCGTTACATCTACCTCAGCCTTTCTGGCATTTTCTCTGGTAGCTAGGACTGCAGAACGAGCAAAATCAACTGCGGTCACTTCAAACCCAGCTTTAGCAAATGTTACTACATCGTAACCTCTACCACATCCAATAACACAAATCTTTCCCTTGGGAATATCTCTAGACAAACGTTCAAACGTAGGTGTAGGGCCACCAATGTCCCAATTATCCATTTCCGTCTCATAACAGGCTTCCCAGAATTCAGCTGTGTTTACGGGGTCTTCCACAATGTTCTCAAAAAGAGGTGATGTTAAAAGATAGGGTCAAAGCTTTTTGTGACCTCTCTTAATCGTACAATATGACTACTGTATCGATGCGAACAAGTGCTGGTGACATTACCATAGAACTATTCGATGATAAAGCGCCTAAAACGGTTGAAAATTTCTT
>CAYFGG010000114.1:0-2730 GCA_964342795.1 uncultured archaeon
TCTCGAATTTAACACTAAGTGATACTTTCTTTGTAGATTGTACCTTCGAAAGAGTGCTCTTTGACAATGTGCTGTTCAATCGGGCTGTGTTCACTAACAGCTCTTTCAATACCATATTCTTCAATAGTAGTCATATTGAAGGGTCGAGGTTTGAGAGTAGCAAATTCACACATCTGTGGATGAAAGATTCCAGAGTCAACAATACAAATTTCGATAAAACCGACATCTTGGGGTCGAAATGGTCATATTCTTCCCTTGAGAATGGAACGTTTAAAAGGGGAGAGATTGATGTTGTCATTTTCCGGTCCCTAATGGTCGATAATTTCGTTCTTATAAGTGCGGAAGAGGGGCGCGTGGTCAAAAATGTACTAGATGTGCCGAATACCGCTACATTTGATTTTACGTATATTACTATTGGAACGACAGAGGTTAAAGTTCTTGGAGACCTTGAAGATCGTTATCCTCTCGGCCAGAATTTGCTTGTTTCGACCGTTGTTCGCGTTGATGGAATAGGTGCCGGCGTAGAGGGTAGTGATGGGCAATGGGTTGGCGATATCTCTGGAGAGGGTTTCACAACTGTAGGGTCATCGGTAAAGAGAAATTTGAGTTATGAGTACATGGTTGCAACAGACCCAGACGGACCTATTGGTTTCATAGTGATGAATCTTTTTAGAATGGAAGATGGTGGAATCGATACGACGTTGGAATATACTATCTTTTTCAACCTCTTAACATTTCTTGGCCTAGTGCTTATAGTATATGCGGTTGGGACTATTAACACTATTTTTGCGCTTTTAAAGTTCTTCTCACCGTTCTTCATGACTGTTGGATACTTCATCCTACTAAAGACGTTCATGGATGAAAGAGTATTCCTTGAACTTTCTGGGTTGATGTTTCTCTATTTTGTCCCACCCATGGGTAAAGAATCTGTGATTCCCATAGGTATTGCTCAAGGTATACCTTGGGCCACCTTAGCATTTAGCATTGCATTCGTTGATATTGTTGTGTGTCTGTTCCTAATCTGGAATTTTGATCTTGCGAAGAAATTGCCTTTCGTCGGCAGCGGTATCAAAAGGGTACAACTCAAAGGTGCATCTATACTGGAAAGTATGCCTTGGGTCGAAAGATTAACTTTCTTTGGAATTGTGATATTCGTGATGATTCCATTCCAAGGTTCGGGGGCTTTTGCAGGGACTATCCTTGGTAGGGCAGTTGGCTTGTCCGTACCTGCGGTTCTTGGAGCCGTCACGTTAGGAGCGCTGGTGGGCTCTTGCCTGATTGCGTTGTCTATTGTTAAAGGACTAGGTTTCCTAAGTTATCTGGCACCTCTGCAACTTGCAGGTTTCATAATTTTCATAATGGTTTGTGCAACACTTTACTTCGTGTACCGTCACTGGGACGAACTCAGTATGGAAGAATTTACACAAACATTGGGATTACATCGTGAAGGAGTAATTGGAGCACCTTTGACCGCTGCTGGAGGATTGGTGGGAAGTGCAGGTGGAACTGTCATAAAGGCTGCAGAAGGAACTGGAAAAAGTGTCATAAAAGCCGCGGGAGACACTGGAAGAATAATAACCAAGACGACCAGTAATATTGTCGGATCTTTTGTTGATTCGTTCACCGATGACCAATATGATTACATGTCTGGCACTACGAAAGAACTAGATTCAGGTGTCTTGGTATCTGTGCCAGATGGTGCAAGGAATGATGTCGTGGTTACAGGTGGTGCTGGATTCATTGGCTCCCATCTGGTTGACAGGTTAGTAAAACGCGATGAGCATGTTGTTGTTCTGGACAATTTCTCATCCGGAGATCTTGAATTCCTCTTTGAGTCCATAGAGAACATTACTGTAATTGACGTTGATCTACTGAATGATGATTTCGACAACTACCTAAAAGGTTGTAAGATAATTTACCATTTAGCTGCTAATCCAGAAGTGCAGCTTGGTATAACAGAACCTGAAGTGATGCAAGAACAAAATGTGGACGTGACTGAGAAGGTGCTGCAAGCTATGGAAAGAACCGGCTGCAGCCGAATCGTGTTCACGTCTACCTCAACTGTTTATGGAGATGCTAAGAAGATACCTACGCCTGAAAATTCTGATTTGAAACCTATCTCTGCGTATGGGCAAAGCAAATTAGATGCAGAGAAGTTGATAGAGAAATATTGTGAAGAGCATAAATTCATGGGAGTCTCATATCGTTTTGCGAATTGTGTGGGTCCAAGGAGCAATCATGGAGTTACATTTGATTTTGTCAATAAACTGAGAGATAATCCAAAAGAACTTGAGATTCTGGGAGATGGTAAACAGAATAAGTCCTACTTCCACGTAGAAGATTGTATATCTGCAATGTTGGCCAAGACTCCCCGCGAACTGTGTAACCCAGGTGAATTCATGGCTTTGAATGTTGGCTCGAAGGATTCCATTGATGTTGTCACTTTGGCGAACGAGGTTTGTAAGGCCATGAAATTGAAGGATGTTGAATACAAATTCACTGGAGGAGTTGATGGAGGAAGAGGATGGAAAGGTGATGTGAAAAAGATGAGGCTTGATATCAAGAAGATGAAGTCTCACGGATGGGATCCTCAATTTACAAGTCGCAAAGCCATTGCTGATACTGCAAAATGGCTTGATGAAAATTCTTAAGTTGAACGTTAGAGAGGCGTTTTCAGCTCCCGTGGTGTAGTCCGGCCCATCATCTCGGCCTCTCGAGCCGAATACCCGG
>CAYFGG010000115.1:0-2727 GCA_964342795.1 uncultured archaeon
TCAGGTTCATCCACGTAGAAAAGATGAGAATGTCCATCCCATGAATAATCATTGACTTTCCAGCCTAAGGTTTCTATAAATTTCTGAATGGTCTTTGACATCTACAGACCTAGCACTTTGTTAGATGCTTCTGACAAAACATCTCTATTCTCTGCTGGCCCATAAACACTACCTCTCCAGTGATCAAATTGAGCCTCATAAAGTCCTGAAACAAGTTTTGACATGTCGCGGGCCAAAACCACGTCTCCATTTTCCTTCATGATTTTTGCTTTCAAACCCGGAACTACCGTCAAAGGAGGTATGTCAACGTAGATATCTGCGCTATCTAATCCCAGCTCAGAGGCAATTCTTTCCTCGTAACCTGACCTTTCAGCTTTATTGAGGCCTGATGACTCGGCCTGATCTTTTGTTATACTAACTCCTCGTTTGACGATTCTGCGGTTCTCGAAGTCGTTTACTATTCTTTTGGGAAGGCCTTTAGCTTTATTTAATTCTGATAAGAATTTATGATCTGTAAAATTTGCAAAATCATCTCTCGTGAATGCATTCGTCTCTATTGCTGTGTTAGTTGCGCGCGCCAACATCAATTCTGCACCTCTCGCAAAAGGATGAAAGTAAACTGTTGGATACATTGTTGATCTGGCAGTCAATAGGGCCTCTACTGCCGGAAGTCCGCCCTGACGCACGACTATATGTCCATCGGACATTGACATCGTAGTAATCAGGCGCCCCATATCTACACCAGTGCTAACACCAGTATAATGTGCATCTCGAACCAAATAATCTAGACGGTCGCCATCCAAATCTCCAGATACCAAAGTACCAAGATTATGTTGTCCAGTGATTATTTTGTTTATTTCTTTTGGGTCAATGCCTTCCTGAGAAAGTACATCTGAGATTTCGGTTTTCGATACCAATGATATTGTTCTATCTACATGATCCTCAAGACCGTCTATCTCATCACCCAAATGTGAAAATGGTGAATGGCCTAAATCATGCAACAAGCCCGCTGCAGATGCTAGCTGGCGTTCCTCTGAAGCGAGACCAGCTGAATCGGCCATTCTTCCAACAACATGGCAAGTGCCCATACAGTGCTCGTGGCGAGTGTGATTTGCACCAGGATAGACAAGATTTGCCGGCCCTAGTTGACGAATCCAACGCAATCTCTGGTAGGCAGGAGTGTCTACTAATTTGGTCTCCAAAGGAGTCAAATCAATGTAGTCGTGAATTGGATCTCGGACCCTTGTCATTGGCCTAGGTAGGTTGAATGGGGATGATAAATAAGTTGCTGAAAAAAATGTTGTTCCACCTAGCTCGCCTAACTCGAATTTAAAGGCTGTGGCCCAAGCCTTATAATGGCTAAATGGCATGGGAATTAAGCCTTATGAAAAACTCCGAAAAAGTCCCAGAAGTAGACCTTGAGGAGTTGACTGAATGTCCTGAATGTGATTCAGAACATATAGTCAGAGATTACAAGCGCGGAGAGGTGACATGTAGGAATTGTGGACTTGTAGTTGATGATCAAGTAATAGACCAAGGACCTGAATGGAGAGCCTTTGATTCAGAACAAAGTGAGAGAAGGGCTAGAGGTGGTGCTCCAATGACTGTCATGGTTCATGACAAAGGGCTCTCAACAGATATTGGCTGGGGTAGTAGAGACATCTATGGAAATAATGTACCAACTAAGAACCGTTCTCAAGTTTACAGAATGAGAAAATGGCAGAATCGTACGAGAGCTTCCAACTCAGCTGACAGAAATCTGGCTCAAGCGCTTAACGAACTTAACCGACTTGCATCCAAGATTGGATTACATAGACAAGTTAGAGAAGAAGCTGCTATGCTCTATAGAAGAGCTGTGCAAGACAATCTGGTAAGGGGGAGATCTGTGGAGGGAGTCGCTGCAGCCGCGCTATATGGTGCTTGCAGAAGATGTGAAGTCCCAAGAACACTTAGTGAGATTACAGAAGCTTCTCGTGCTTCCAAAAAAGAGGTTGGAAGAACTTACAGATATATATCCAGAGAACTAAAACTTAACCTACAACCTGCTTCACCCTCAGTTTACATTGTTCGCTTCTGTAGGGAATTAGAACTACCAGGTTATGTAGAAAGTGCGGCGATAAATATTCTAAATCAGGCAATTGAAGCCGAATTGACTTCTGGTAGAGGGCCTACTGGAGTGGCTGCTGCTGCAATCTATATTGCATCCGTAGTTTACGATCAAAGAAAAACACAGAAGACCATTGCAGACACGGTGGGCGTTACCGAAGTTACAATAAGAAATCGTTACAAGGAATTAGCTAAGAATCTAGACATCACTGTTTACATGTGAGGTTCTTTGAAAGTAAGAAAACGTGATAGCAACATCTATCACATCAGACTAGAACACGAAGACGATCTTTATCATTTGAATCTATTGTTAGAAGAAGGTGATATGGTTAGAGCTTTAACAGAAAGAAGAGAAGCATCACAATCTGATAGAATTAGGAAGGAGAGGGGTAGAAAACAGAAAATGAAACTGACTATTGATGTTAAAAACGTAGAATATCAGTCATTTGGACAAAGGCTTAGGTGCCACGGAGTTATTGCTGTTGGTGAAAGAGATCAAGGATCCCATCACACCCTTATCCTAGAAGCTGGAGATGACTTTGATATTGGAAAATCAAATTGGTTGCCACACCAGAAAAAGAGATTGAAAGAAGCGGCCCAACCCACTGTTACAGCATTGGC
>CAYFGG010000116.1:0-2717 GCA_964342795.1 uncultured archaeon
CCTTGTGCCGTACTAGGAATATAGTCCGAGTTATCCCTTACCACTTTCTTGACAGCATCTAGGAAAAGCGCTTCTGGAATTTCAGGCATAGATAGTCTTTTGCAACTTTTTGCAGCTCTTTTTGCATTCCTTTCAGGTCGAAACATTGTAACCCTGCCATCATCCCATCTGTATGCTTTCATTCCCTCAAATAACCCTTGACCATAGTTTAGCACGGTCGCGGCAGGGGACAGGCTCAAATTACCAAAAGGGACTATCTTCCCTGTTTCCCATTCACTGTTCTGCTTGCATTTTGCCACATACATTGATCTGGTTTCAGTAAAACTGAAGGTCAGGTTATCCAAATCTATTCCGTTGGCTTTCAACTGTTATTCTCCATGAATTTTTTTAGTCTATATTCTAAGACAGGGATGTCTTTCGAGTCAACAAAGGATATGCAAACCCGTAATCCCTCATGTCTATTTGAACCGGTCGATTTTAGAGTAATTGTGGATATTCCATACTTTAGCAATTCCAGCATTAGATTCGTGCCGTCATATTTTGGATAGGACATTGTCAAGTAAAATCCGTCGCCTACAGTTTCATCCATGTCTTTTTCATAAACCTGTTTAAAGCCGTATTTTAGAAATATTTTACGAACATCTTTTGCCCTTTGACCATACGCTCTGGTCACATCAATAAAGTTGTATTCACCACTAGTGGATTTTTCTAGGACCTTAGCCAAAGCAAATTGCGCAGTATGACTGGTTCCAGACGTTGTCACATACAATCCGCCGAGTGAAAAGGCGTGTCCGAACCGTTTTCGTCCACAAAATTTTTCCAGTTGAACAAATTCTTGCCTGTTCAATTCAGGTGAAATGATTGCAAGTCCACATCTTGGTCCGGGAAAGGAAAATGCCTTTGAGGCAGAGATTAGTGTAACCCAGTTTTTGCCAAATTTACCAACAGTAGGGATGTATGGTTCAGTGTGAGGTTTAGAGTAGTCTTTTCTAAAATCCATTCCTAGATATGCAAGATCCTCAATTGCTAGTATATCGTTATCATCACATATTTCAGCAATACTCTTCAATTCTTCTTCATTCAAACAAGACCAACTTGGGTTGTTCGGCGATGACCACAGTAATCCTCCAACATTCCCCGAAGAAATCTTTTCTTTTATGGCAGTCAAAAGTTTTTCACCTCTGTTATCGTAGAGTTCTATTCCATCAATATTTAGCCCTAAGAATTTAGCCTGATATCTAGTTACGGGAAAGGTAGGATCAAGATAGAGAATAGTATCTTTTCCTTTATTCATATTGCCTGCTAATGCTTGAGAAATGTACCCTCCTTGTAATGATCCACACGTGGGTATCACGTGTTCAGGAGATACATCTAAGTTTAGGAAAGCTTTAACGAACTCGCTCCCAGCACTTTTTAGCTCTGGAATTCCATCAAAGGGGGGATACATTCCTTGAAACCCTCTGTCTATCGCCTCTTTCTCAGCTTTTTTTGCAATGTCAGGAGTTGGAAGGTTTGGTATTCCCATTTCCATTCTGACAAATTCAAAATCACCTTTTTTGCTTATCAACGTTGCTAATCTGTTTGTTTCACGAATAGAGAGATTAGTTCGATCATATCCAGTTTCATCAAAAATACCTTCTAAAATTTCTTCTGAAATGGGTATTGAATCAGCCAAATCTAGTACCTCTAAACTTCGTTTAGTAGACCCCTTGCTAAAAGGTTTGTACAAACTTTATAAGTGTCTTTTCTATTTCTATAACTGATTAATATGATGCCGGTGGAATTGACAGGTAATCTGTTCAAGGAGTTAAGAGGTAGAGTCTGTAGAATACTTGCAGACGAAGGATGGACTCAAGCTAGGTTAGGCAAATCGTTGGGAGTAAGTCAGGTGATGGCAGGGAACTATTTGCACACCTTACCGTCAACCTATAATGAGCCTATTGAAAGTGATTTGCAAGAGTCGGCCAGAAATTTGGCAGAATTGTTGAAGAGCGGAGAATCCTCAAAATGGCACCTTAAGTTAGTGATAGATAATCAAGAATTAGTAATACGTTTTCCCGTACAAGACAATAAAGAGAAAGTTTTAGAGAATCTTTCATCAATGCGTAAACGCCTGTCACATGCAATTCCCTTGTTATCGCCACAAGTAAGGGTGAACATTGCAATAGCTGAAGCAGGTGCAGAAGATAGTTCTGGAATTGCAGCTTTTCCGGGAAGATTGACACCGATAGGCCGTCAAGCCCGTCCATTGTCTTCACCTAAATTTGGTTCCTCTTCACATCTTTCATCCTTACTTTTGGGGATTCGAAAGTATAATCCAGAATCTTCCGTCATAATTAATCTGAGATGGGATTCGATAATATCTGATATTGCTGATGCAATCAACCTGAAGTTTAAAAAGTTGGAAAGGAATGGAGATAATCTAATTGTAGATTCTCAGGTTTCAGATGTTAATGCTTTGGTTGATGAAGGTGGGCACGGGTTTGAACCATCTCTGTACATCTTTGGGGACACTTCAGATTCAGTTTCAAGCCTCGTTGAAGATTTAGCTAAATCAGTGGAGGCAATGGCATGATATCTTCAAGTCTTGCATATTTCTTACTGTTAGGCTCTCTCGCATTTTTTGCTTGGCTTGGGTATAAAGAATCTCTGAAAATAGAGATAGATCAAGATTCGTTTCAGTCCGCTAGGAACAGTCAAAATTGGATAATGATTGG
>CAYFGG010000117.1:0-2679 GCA_964342795.1 uncultured archaeon
CTTTAGATGAACTAATGGAGCTCTGGCGCTCCTTCTTTCAGGACTCTAGAAATCGTCCTGTAGATAAATTTGGGAAGGATTACACTGCACCAAAGTGTAACGTTTGTGAAGGAACGGGAGAGGAAAGTGGGGCTATTTGTCCTAAGTGTAGAGGGAAGGGAATTGATGAACTGAATATACCTACCTATGGTGATGAAATACAGAAGATTGCAAGAGAATATCCTGATGGCGAAAGAGCAGTTAGAGTAACATGGGAAGCTGTAGCTGATTTTAATGCAAGACTATCAAGCAATCTGAGATGGAATCTGGATGAAGCATTGGAAGCGGCTAAGCTTGTTGTCCAAGAATTTATTGATGAAGATACAAAGAAAAGAGTAAGAAAAGAACATAGAACAAAAATAACACTTGATGTAGTTCCTATGGGAATACCTGGAGATCTTTATGACGTTGAAATAAGTGGGCTGCGAAAAGAACACTTGTACAGAACTGTTAGATTGAAAGGACTCGTTAGAAAAGCAACTCCAGTGAGACCTAGAATGGAAATTGGACTCTTTGAATGTGACTGGGAAAGGCACAGAAATTCATACATACAAGATTTTTTCACAATGAAAGAACCTACACGTTGCACTGCTGAAACATGTAAATGCACTGAATTCAAATTAAGAGATGATCTATCACAATTCATTGATTCACAAAAGATAGAAATACAGGAATATCCAGAGGACCTACCGCCTGGAGCTCAGCCTGAAAGACTGACTGCATATTTTGAGAGTTCATTGGCACATAAAATCCAACCAGGGGACAGAGTAGCTGTTGTTGGCATAATAAAACCTAAAACTCAATATCAAGGAAGGAGGCAAAAGAGTGAATTTGATATTTACCTTTATGCACATGGTATTGATGAGAAAATAGGTGAAGATGAAGCTATAGAACCTAGCGCTAGTGAATTGATAGAAATAAAGGAATTAGCACAGCAAGAAGACATTGTAGAAAGAATAAGAGATTCTATCTCACCCACAATCTATGGCATGGAATGGGAGAAAAGAGCCTTAGCGTTACAACAATTCGGCGGGGTTGACAAAGAATTACCCGATGGAACGAGAATCAGGGGTGACATTCACATGTTGATGATGGGGGACCCAGGTCTAGCAAAATCCCAATTGCTTAGATCGGCTGCAAGAATTGCACCACGAGGAGTTATGGCCACAGGAAAATCTACGTCTGCTGCAGGATTGACTGCTGCTGCTGTGAGAGATGAATTTGGTGAGGGAAGATGGACTCTAGAAGCTGGAACTTTGGTACTTGCTTCTGGCGGAATAGCTTGCATTGATGAAATAGACAAAATGTCAGATGAAGACAGATCCTCAATGCATGAAGCGATGGAGCAGCAGACTATCAGTATTGCAAAAGCTGGAATTAATGCACAGTTGAAATCTAAATGCTCTGTTCTGGCAGCTGCAAATCCGAGAAGGAGTAGATTCGATATGACTATGCCACTACCTCCTCAAGTCAACATGCCAGTCTCTTTGCTTAGCCGATTCGACATATTCTTTATCATTGAAGACAAACCAGACCCTGAAAAGGACAGTCGACTCGCAGATAGAATCATACAGAGTCATCTAGCGGGAGAGGTACTCGAAGCAGGTGAGGAAGATGAGTTAGCGATACGATCTTTAGAAGGGCCTATAGATTCAAGACTCCTGAAATTATACATAGGTTACGCAAAGAAACTCAGACCTGTGATGTCAACACAAGCTCAAATAAAGATAAAAGAATATTACACAGGACTTCGTAGAAGGTACCACAGTGTAGATGATCAAGACAAAACGATGCCAATAACTCCAAGACAGTTAGAATCGATTATAAGACTTGCTGAAGCAGATGCAAAAATGTACCTATCTGATACAGTTGAGGTAAAGCATGCAGATCATGCTATTGATCTGATGAATTTATTCCTATCAGTAACTCTGAGAGGAGACGTTGATTATGCATTCTCTGGCATGGATGCAAAACAAAGAAGGAAAGAAACAGATCCAAGAATGATATTACTAGATTTAATTACTAACGGCCCTCCTGAAGGAATGGATAAAAACGAAATATTAGATTTGATGGATGAAAAAGGATTTAATAGAAGACAAACTGAAAGACTTTTAGATAAAATGATTGAGAGCGGAGATGGAGTATTAAGCGATGGATATGATAAAATTAGAAAAAATTGATGAATAGTAAAATATTATTTAATTCTCCAGATTTTGAAAAACCTATCCCTGAACTTGAACAGTACTCAACTCCGCCTGATATTGCTTTTGAAATAATAGAAAAAGTGAGTTCAGCAGGCAATCTTTCTGGAAAGATAGCTGATTTAGGTTGTGGAACCGGAAGATTAGCAATTGCAGCTGCTTTACTTGGAGCTGACGTTACAGGTTTTGAAATAGACAAAAATTCACTGGATATAGCTATCAATTACTCTAAAAAGAATAATCTAAGAATCAAATGGATTTGTTCTGCTGTAGATAATATAACTGAAAAATTTGATACAGTCATAATGAATCCGCCATTTGGATCACAGAGGCCTGGAGCAGACCGAATTTTTCTTGAAAAAGCATTGGAAATATCTGACCATGTATGGACTATTCATATGGCTGAAACAAGAAGTTTTATTGAGAAATTAGTAGATAA
>CAYFGG010000118.1:0-2675 GCA_964342795.1 uncultured archaeon
GGGTAATTTTCAATTTCATTTGAACTGATTAAGACAAAATCGGTTTTACCTTTGTAATCATTTCCTAGGATAATCAATCTATCTTCTACAGCCTTAGCATATGGGCAGTGATTGCAAGTAAAGATTACAACTAATGTATCTGCTTTGAAGTCACTTAGACTAACTGTGTTGCCATCTGTATCAGGTAAACTAAAATCATTAGCAGGACTTCCTAGTTTTACCATAGTGGATTCGGTCAATGCCATAGAAATAGCTACACATATGTCATTAAGAACATTTCTTTTAAAGAGCACTAAATAGCATCGCATGAATGTTTCCCAGGATATATTCAGAGCATACGATATTCGTGGCGTTTATGGAAGCGAATTGAATGCAGAGATAGGTGAGCAGGTAGGTCTTGTTTTTGGAAATTATCTAAGAAAATCAAATTCGAATGGTACGGTTTCCATTGGATGCGACGCTAGGATAAGTTCTCCAGAATTGCAGCAAGCTGTATCCAAAGGAATATCCAGAGCAGGATTTAATGTAGATGTGATTGGCATGGTTCCTATACCTGTCGCTAACTTTTGTACTTGGAAAGCTAGTCTTGGAGAGAATCCATACATTGCTGGAGTCTACATAACTGCAAGTCACAATCCAGCGGAATACAATGGAATTCGTTTTAGGCATCCAGACGGAGCCGGTTATACTGAAGGAAACATAGAGATCAAAAGAATGTTCTTTGAAGAACAGGGAGAAGAGCACTCTGAACATGGTAAAATCAATATATTGTCAACTGAAGAGATGTTGAGTGAATACACAGATTTTGTGAAATCTAAGATGAATGACCTTAGCGGGATGAATATCGCAATAGATCCAGGTAATGGAGTAGGCAGTGTCATTATTGATGAATTATTCCAAAAATTTGGAGTTGAGACGACATGCATAAACAATGAACCAGATGGTAGATTCCCAAATAGACCATCTGAACCCGCACCCAAGAATCTTGGAGATTTGATTTCATTGGCAAAGAAGAAGAATTTTGACTTTAGTGTGGCATATGATGGTGATGCAGACCGTTGTGTTTTCCTAGATGACCAAGCTAATCCAGTTTCCCCAGAAAAGATAGGCATTATTGTTGCTAAGAGCTTGATAACTCCAGAATCAAACAAAGTGTTGGCAGGAGTTCCATGTTCTATGATTTTAGAAGACGAGATTCCTAAGATTGGAGGAGAATTGATTTGGATCCGAGTGGGCGATGTATTCGTTTGTGAAGAATTGAAGAAGCATAATGCAGCACTGGCAATGGAGATTTCAGCTCATTTCTTTGCGCCTGGATTAACGGATTTCATATTTGATGATCCAATAATCTTCAGTCTTAAATTAGCAGAGTACCTCCATACTTCTGGATCAAAACTATCAGATCTTTCTAGGGATATACCTTCCTATCCTTATGAGGAAATGAAATTTGAGTGCCCTGACGCCCTTAAATTCAGGGTAAATGAGTATCTTACTGATTTTTTCTCTAAAAAAGGTTACAAAGTGGAGACTATCGATGGTGTCAAAATATGGTTGGATGGAGGCTGGGTTCTCTTACGTCCGTCTAATACACAGCCAGTTATCCGTATGTTTGTTGAGGGAAAAGATGAATCGGTACTTGGAAATATAAAAACAGAATTCAAGAAATATTTTGATGATGCTGTGAGGGCAGTTTCTTGATTGATGAGATAATAGTTCCAGACGCATTTACAATTGTTCTGATAGCCCTTACTAGTCTTACTATAGCTGGAATTGCATTTTACAAGAAGGTTTTGGACCAAGGTGGTTCTGCTTTAGCTTTCTTGATATGCTTTGTATCTGGCACTTTTGGGCATTGGAGCTGGCTCTTGCTCTTATTGATATTTGTAGGTAGTTCGTTTCTTGCTACAAGATTTGCAATCGTTTACAAGATGGCCTTAGGTGTTGAGGAGAGTGACGCAGGGACTCGTGGAGGTTCAAATGTAGTCTCAAACGGTATTGTCCCACCATTAGTGGCTATTGGATATAGTGTTGGATTGCTACAGCCTGAACAGGCTTTAGTTGCATTCACAACATCAATCGCCGCAGCAACGGCCGATACGATGGCTAGTGAGATAGGAGTATTATCTCCAAAACCAGTTTTGATTACTAATCCTAGAAAATCAGTTGAACCAGGTACTGATGGTGGAATATCCTTGGAAGGTACAGTTGCTTCTTTGTTATCTGCAGTCTCAATGTCTATGCTATCTTTTTCAGCTTTTATACTAGTAATTGAGAAAAATGATCCTCTTTATGTGGCTTTTGATATAAATTTTCTATATATTTCAGCCTTTTTTGGTTTTTTTGGCAGTATTATTGATTCATTATTGGGTGCAACTTTAGAGAATAGAGGAATTTTAGGAAATAATGGCGTAAATTTTTACTCAATTACCTTAACTGTGTTACTTTCTATCGTATTTCTGTCAATTTTGTGATTATTTTTATATAATCCCTTCTTAGATTGTATAATGTGGTAATATGATACCTGGAAATGCACCAGTTGTAATACTGAAAGAGGGAACCAAAAGAGATAGTGGTCGAAGGGCAACTCAGAATAACATAGCAGCTGCTAAAGCTATAGCTGAAACAGTGAGATCAACTTTAGGTCCTAAAGGAATGGACAAGATGTTAGTTGATTC
>CAYFGG010000119.1:0-2674 GCA_964342795.1 uncultured archaeon
GAGGTATGTTTAAAAGCCCCTTTCTAGTAGTATCTAAGATAGCCTAATGCCAACAAAATCAGAAGATTATAAAGCAGACCAAATACAAGTTCTTGAAGGCCTTGAAGCAGTTCGTAAAAGGCCTGCAATGTATATAGGTTCTACTGGCGAAGCTGGCCTTCACCATCTTGTTTATGAGGTAGTTGATAATTCTGTTGATGAGGCCATGAATGGCCATTGCGACACGATTGAGATAACTCTTCATACAGATGGGTCATGTTCTGTTAAGGACAATGGTCGAGGAATTCCGATTGATAATCATCCTCAACACAAAGTTCCTGCGGTTGAAATTGTGATGACCAAACTGCATGCAGGAGGGAAATTTGATAGCGATACATACAAAGTTTCTGGAGGTCTCCACGGCGTCGGTGTTTCTGTAGTCAATGCCTTGTCTCTCTGGACTAAGGTTGAGATTCATCGCGGTGGCGGGATTTACACACAATCTTACAAGAAGGGAAATATTGACAGTAAGCTGAAGAAGATAGGAGAAAGTGAAGATAGCGGTACCACTGTCAGATTCAAACCTGATAAGACAATTTTTGAAACAATAGATTTTGATTATCAGACCTTACGCAATCGACTTCGTGAATTAGCTTATCTGAATGCAGGAATAAGAATAACACTTTCTCAAGAAAAAGGAAAAACCGAGAAATTTTATTACAAAGGTGGGATTTCACAATATGTTACTTTTCTTAATAAAGGAAAGACCGCATTGATGGGTCAGCCCTTGTATGTTAGTGGTGAGAAAGATGGCGTCCAAATCGAAGCCGCGCTTCAATGGACTACAGCTTTTCGAGAGAATATTCACACATTTACGAACAATATAGCAACTAGAGAAGGTGGAACTCATTTGTCTGGATTAAGGACGGCCTTGACCCGCTCTATAAACAATACAGCCCGTAAAAGGAAACAATTGAAAGATAAAGATCAGCCATTGGATGGGAATGATGTTAGAGAAGGCCTGACAGTCGTTCTTTCAGTAAAGGTCCCAGACCCTCAGTTTGAAGGCCAGACAAAAACAAAACTTGGCAATTCTGAGGTTAAAGGAATAGTCGATACAGTTATGAGTGAATCACTGAATGACTTCTTTGCTGAGAATCCTTCTGATGCACAGATTATAATCTCCAAATGTATTCAGGCATTTCAGGCTAGGGAAGCAGCGAAGAAAGCTCGTGATTTAACCCGTCGTAAGGGAATCCTAGAAGGCGGTGGCCTTCCCGGTAAGCTGGCCGATTGTCAAAGTAAGGATCCCTCTGCTTCAGAACTTTTTGTAGTAGAGGGAGATTCAGCGGGAGGCACTGCTAAACAGGGCAGAGACCGGACAACGCAGGCAATTCTACCTCTCAGGGGTAAGATTCTCAATGTTGAGAAATCAAGAATTGATAAAATACTGGCCAATACAGAAGTGATGGCACTAATTACTGCAATGGGCTGTAATATCACTGGGGTGGATGAGGAAGAGGATTTTGAGTTAGAAAAGGCCAGATACCACAAATTGGTCATAATGACAGATGCGGACGTGGATGGCGCTCACATTCGGACTTTATTGTTGACTTTCTTGTATCGGCACATGGAGGATCTAATCAAAGCAGGATATGTCTACATTGCACAACCACCACTGTATAAGATTACAAAGGGAAAGAAGATGGATTATGCATACAATGAAGCTCAAATGGAGAAAATCGTTTCTAAATTTGGTTCGGGTTGTGCTATACAGCGCTACAAAGGTCTTGGTGAAATGAATGCACAACAACTATGGGAAACAACAATGGACCCAGAAAGACGCACTCTCCTTCAAGTTACAATAGAAGATGGCGAAAAAGCTGATAGGGCCTTCAAAGACTTGATGGGTGATGATGTAGCACCAAGAAAGGAATTCATTGAGGCATATGCCACGACAGTTTCCAATTTAGATATCTAAGAAAGTTCTTCCATAACTTTTGGAAAAGCTTCTGCAAATCTCTCAACTTCAGGAGTAGGTATTGAGAAAGAAACCCTGATAAAATTATCACCAAATCTGGCTGAAACATAGTTTCCAGCCCTTACGAATATGTCATTCTCATACAATAATTTATCTTGAACATCCTGAGGGTCAGCATTATGATTAGAGATGTCTATAACCATCATACTGGCTGCAGATGGATAAACCGGAAGTTCTGCTCCATCAACCTTGTCAACAGCCTCTTTGATTAATTCTTGATTCTTGAGCGCGGTCTTGATTAATCCAGGTAACCATTTGGGTTTTGTCTCTAGTGCTGCAATTGCTGCCCTTTGTCCAACTACACTAATTCCTAGGTCAGAAACCATTGTTCCTCTGATATCACTTATGAAGTCCTTAGGTCCAACTAATGATCCAACTCTTAATCCAGCTAAGCCGCAGTTCTTTGAAACAGAATAGGCAGTTATTGTTTTTTCAGGGATAATATTCGCCGCTAAAGTGTGATTTGGTGCAAAATCTCTGTAGGTGATGTCATCTATCAACCACAAATCATGGTCCTCAGCCACTTCACAAATGGCCTTTTTTTCATCTTTAGGATAAGTACTACCAAGTGGGTTTATCGGATCTATTAGAAATATCGACTTGCTTTTGGGATTAATAGCTTCTTTAATGTCTTCAACATTGAATCTGTAGTTA
>CAYFGG010000120.1:0-2617 GCA_964342795.1 uncultured archaeon
GTACATTGCAGGAACATTCCTGGGGTCTCCACCAAGAAACACAGTCACCCATTCCAGAAGTTTCTGGGCTTTGGGATTTTTGAAGTATTTTTTCACACTTCCGTGAAAACTGGAAAAACCTTTCAATCTTAATACATCAATTATCATACTAGGGCTAAAGAAGTCAAAGACAGAATTGTAAGTACGATATACCAAAGATCTCATTGAAATCTCATATTGTCTTTTACATGCATCTAGATATTGTCTCAGTTTTTCAGCACCATTTTCTTCTAATGTGTCAAAAACTTCATAGTTTTTCTGAATATCACTGGAGATGTCAATAACATCACCATCATTGAAATAAGCTCTATACGAAGGATCCAGCCGTTTTAGATTCAGAAGTTCTTTTGCGTCTTTCCCAAATTCAGCAAAGAACCTCTCGAATACTTGTGGCCACATGTACCAAGATGGCCCCATGTCAAATGAGAACCCATCTTTCTTGAACATTCCAGCTCTTCCTCCTACTTGTTCATTTTTCTCAATTACAGTTACTTTATGCCCATCTTTTGCAAGCAATGCTGAGGCAGCCAAACCACCATATCCTGCTCCTACAACAACAATTTCACTCAATTAAGATCCTCCTCCTTCCTCATTCCTAATAGGTGTCTCAGACCATCTTCTAAATCCTCAAATCTGAATTCATAACCAGAACCAATCAATTTTGAGGAATCGATTCTATTGCTTGATAATAGCAACACATCTCCCATTTCTCCCATAACAGTCTTGACAACAATACTAGGTAGTGGGAACAGATTGGTTAAAAATCCTAAATTTTTGCCCCACATTATTTTGCCTAGGGTTCTCGCAAAGTCTTTCTGCTGAACTGTGTTTGGAGAAGCTGCATTTACGGGTCCAGAAAGTTTTTCGGTAGTGATTGCATGATATATACTTCCTACAGCGTCATCTACCGTTAGCCAAGACCACCATTGTTTTCCCCCACCAATAGGTGGATTTCCGCCCAATCTAGCAGGCAATAACATTCTTTGCAAAGCACCACCTTGCGGACTCATAACAATTCCAAATCTTAGAAAAACAACCCTGATTCCAGCATCTATTGCAGGCTGAGCAGCACTTTCCCATTCACTAACTACATGAGAAAAGTAATCATCACCATTTTCACTATCTTCAGTAAGTATGTCGTCACCATAACTCCCATAGTACCCCATAGCTGAAGCACAGACCAACACTTTTGGAGGCCTTTTGAGAGAAGCCAAATGTCTTGCGAGAAGAGCAGTGCTTCTAACACGACTCTCTAAAATTTCTTTTCTCTTCCACTTCGACCACCTTACTAAACTCCCTATGTTTTCTCCAGCTAGATGAACTACAGCATCCTTGTCATTCAAACTACTAATCTGATTTTTGTGTATATTCCATGCTAATTCACCTTTTCTTGGCCTTCTACGAACAAGTTTTTCGACCTTATGACCGGCAGTAGTTAGGTAGGGACACAAATCGCTTCCAATCAGTCCAGAAGCTCCAGTGACTGCGATATCAAGTTTTTTGCCCTTGTACTTCGATTGGGCCCTGATGTCATTCTCAGTTATATTCCTCCTATAAGCAAACATTTGCTTCAATCTATTTTTAGTATACCAACCTCCGAACAACGTTCCGAAAGGATCCATGGGAAAATCGTAGTCTAATTTATCAATAACTTTAGAATTCTTGTTATCTATTTTTTCGAAAAGATGCTTGTGATGCCATGCCCCCTTCCAAAAAGGTAATGGGCCAACAAAAGGCCCACTAATTTGATCTTCCATGAATTGGACATTTTTTTTGAAACTATGATGTTTAGCAACCCATATTAGTGGTACAAAAGGGAGTTTTATGTGAACTTCACCTCCATCAATACCATTACCAACCCTTTTGGAGATAGTCACCGGATCAAATGAAGGTGTCAATCTTTCAAAGGCTCCAGGATTCTCGTGCCAACTAAATAATTTTTCAACAGGTACGTTGACTTCTAGCGACGATTCAAAGGTATGTTTTCCTTCCATTTTTTGAGACATAGGGCCTAACTATACATTAATAGTGCATAACTAACTATATAAAAATCACAACATAGTGCCTAAAACGAATGGATAACCCTTAACCTTTGCTTTCCCCCATCGCTTCATACTTGGGCCCTAAGAATCACAATCCCTCAATTGCCAGAAAGATATCAAGAGAGCTTAAACGAGGCGCACCTCCAGAATCACTTTTGAATTTGGCAAGAACTATCAATGATTCATATTATCGTTCATTGAGCTTTGTTTCTGTAGCTTCTTCAATAAAAGGCAAGAAATCCAAAGAATTATTCGAAGAAGCCATTTCTAATCTCACGCGTGTCAAACAAGCATGGAGGCGTGTTGAGCTACTTGGTGAAATCACTAAGATTCTAAAACATATTTCCGACGATGTTAAAAAAAATATAATGTTTGAACGAACCTTAACTCTTCTTAAAAACGAAAAAGGAGAAAATGCAAAGGAGTTCTTTGTAAAATATTCAAAGAACTATCCTGACGAAATGCTTGAGTCTTTACTTAACAAATCTTTATCTCTTAAAAAATATGAATTTGAATCTTCCAAAGCAGTAATCAGA
>CAYFGG010000121.1:0-2606 GCA_964342795.1 uncultured archaeon
CAGCATAGAAGGCATCTCTTTCTGCAAATAATTCTTTTGTCTCATCTGAATAATCAAATTTCTTCTTTTCTTCCTTTTTGCGCCAGAATGCCATACAGACTCAAGATACCGGCAATAAATAAAATGTTTGGTTTAGAACAAGGCGCAATCGCCCGTAATAGAGTCTATTTGAGTTTCCGTCGCCGGTCCAATACCCAAACAGGTCACTGTACCTGGAGGGACCTCGGTCAGGCCTGCATCAGTTACAATGCTTGACACAACACCTATTTCTCTAGCGTGTTGTTGTAAGGTTCTAAGGGTTGATTCATTCTCTCCCTTTACAACTACCTTCTTTTGCCCTTCATCAAACCACTTCCTAAAATTTTTGGAGGAGGACTTCTTTGATTTTAGAGTGCAATTTACAGCAGCATGTGCAACTTGTGCGGCCATTTTACCTTTTGATATCCCCAAATCTGTCCTTACTACAACTACCAGCTTGTATTCCAAGTTCTAAGCCTCTTCGTCGCTCTCGCCACCAGGATCTGTGGATTCTTCCTGAACGACGTCGGCAGACAGTCCTTCTCCTTCTCCAGGTCGATTGAGGGATTGGTCTAGTTCTGCCATTCGAGCATCTATATCTGCCAAATCTGCAAGAAGAGTCTTTTCTTTCTTTTCATAATATTTCTTCATCATCGAACTGCCGATACCTTTCCGAGTTTCTGCCTCTTTCAGTTTACGTTTCACATTATCTCTATCGTGCTTCAGACCCTGAAGTTCAATTAAATCTGCAGGAATGAATTTACCTGCTACTGCTAGTTCGGATTCAATCCTAAGACCAGGTGGTGCCCTAGCCAATGATGGATGCAAATTGGCCATCCATGGATAGGCTCCCCTGTACCAACCTATACCAAAAAACAGTAGGGTTGCAACTGCCAATGACAGAGTTATGAAAAATGTCTGAAAATAGCCTTTGTCACCATCAGACAATCCTTCCCAATCGGGCGCATTTCCTAGAGAAGGATTGCCAAGAACAAATCCGATTAGTATAACCACACAAATTGACATTGCCATTCCCAGAGTCACTCTATACAGTGTGTCAAACTCCTCGTCTAATTCACCTCTACGGGGAAACATTGCTTGGATTAGAGTGTACCCTGGTAAGAATAAGACCAACAACATTCCGGCAATCACTCTAAGCCAGTTTATCTCTTCCATCAGCTATCCAGATTAAACCCGTTAAAAACGTCTACCGTTGGCAAATCCTCTACGATATCCATGCGGTTCTGCTCCATTTCTTCTGTGCCTAGATTGTAGTTTCAGAACCTCCCATCTAGGTTTGCATGAACAATCGAGGCCTTTCAAATCCGTCTGGCCAAGCCTATGTTCCTTGATAGCTTCTAGAATTTTGATGTTGCATTCATTGCAATTATGCGCACCTCTACGGGTTCCGCCTCCTGTAGGATCTGAGTATACTCTAGCTGGAAGGTCTTTGCATCTTTCCAGAACCTCAATAACAGACCACAACCAAGGTGCAGTCCATTCATTTCTGAACCACAACTTCTCGACTACTGTGTTCTTCTGAACATTTACTGGATTTATAGATATTTTATCAACATATGGTGCTGCATCCGTAGCTGACTGAATGGCGTCTTCTATGGCATCCTTTTCACCAAGATATGGTGGCTTTAGTAGGACATATGCCTTGACTTCTGCATCATTGTCATGGGCTGTCTGACACACTTTAACAAAGTGCTTCCAACGTAATCTCTTGTTAACACATTTGTCTAAAACGATTGGACTAGATGATTCAAGACCGATAGCAATCTCTATCTTGGGGGATTTAACATAGTCAAAATGTTTTTTGTGAACGAATTCAGGTAGAGATTCTATCAGAACTTTCTCTATTCCCATATCTTTCATTTCGGACATCACATCATTGGCAAAATCCAATGGAACCTCTGTTGGATCGAGGAATGAACCAGATGTGTATATCTTGGCATATCTTTTACCTTTCAAGAAATTACGAATCTTGTCCCATTGTGAATGCAGCATATCTGTACTGACACCCCCTGGAACTGTATCGTTGAAGTACCCGCACATTGAGCATCCCTCCTTTATCGACCAATAACATCCTCGTGTTCTAAGAATAGCTACGCCTGCCTCAACAATTTCACCCCCCAATAATTCTTCTTCGGTCCACTTAGCAACTGGTTGATCTAGGGGGTGTTCTCTTGGGATAGATTTGGATTCGTTAACAAAATCAGTTAGAGGTACGAATGCCTTAGGCATGATGTCTCACCTCCACGGCAAGGCCACGTTTCATAGAAAGCATTTCCTCTGGATTCATTTTGGCAATTCCGATTCCTGTTATCTTTCCTTTTTGTTTTATTGCGACTTGATCTCCAATAACCCAATATCCATCATAACTTTTCACACCGACGGCAAACAAATCTCCTACAAGTTTGAAATCTTCTGCCACTACTGAAGGACCGCCATTGTCGATATATGCCTCAGCCCCAGCTAAAGTCAGCCCAAAGCCGCCAACGGTCGGAGATATGCTAGCTAAATTTGAGCATTTTAATTTGTAAGGCATACGGCCACCTATCTCAGAACTTGTTAAGAATGAT
>CAYFGG010000122.1:0-2593 GCA_964342795.1 uncultured archaeon
TGGATAGGCAATTACCTTTCGCTGCGAGTTACGTTTCAGCTATGGCAGCAGCTAACGCAACCCCATCCCAGACCTTCAAGTCACTCGCTAGAAACAAAGATATTTATGGAGAAATTTCCAACGATGCGGCTTGGATATATCACAGTATGGAATTCATAGGTCGTGATTTGGTTACGACTTTGAAAGAAGCCGTTGACCGAACTCCTTCTGAGAGGTTTGCTGAATTCCTTCAGGGAATCATAGGTACAGTCACCTCGGGAGGTAATCTCAAATTGTATTTCTTGAATAGATCAGAGTACTACGCACAACAGAATCGCGTGCATGTTAAGGACGTATTACAGCAGATGGCACTTTTCTCTGAGGCTTATGTTGTTGTTGCAGTTGCTTTACCGATTTTTGCGATGATTATCGCAGTTATCACTTTCTGGGTTTCAGGTTCTGGAATGCAGCTTGAGGAGGCACATATGTATCTCTTAGTTTTCGGTGGCTTTCCAATAATTCAAATTATCTTTTCAGGTTTATTTTACAGTCTAAGTCAAGAGGTGTCAACTGATTAATGACAATTAAGGGTAATCTACAGAAGAAGAGCTATCAGGACCAGCGTACCGGCGTTAGCAGACGCTGGATGGAATATAGCAAAGTAGCACGCTGGTTAGGTGTAAGAGACAAGACTTTTGACTGGGGTCCAGTTGTTGTTGTTTTCTTTTCTATAGTTTTTGCACTTTTCTTTTTTATGATTGCAAACATAAATCACACTACAGACCAAGTCACTCTTGTTGTTGATACAGATTATGACAAACAATTCGATAATCCTTGGCATATGAATGATGGTGATTTTTCATTTACTTTTGGGATTACTTATGATGAAACAATAGGTAGCGAGGGCAATGGTGCAGTCGAAGCCATAACTGGCCTTGGTCTTGTTGATAAGCAAGAAGACTGGCCCTTCTTATCAAATGAATCTAAGGATGCCGCACCAGGTGTTGATGGAATAGAGGCTGAACAGTCACCCAATACGTGGTACCGAAGCTATCCTGAGATATCTGCGATAGATTACGTCGTGTTCGGTCTGGTTTGCTTAATGTTACCTTATGGGATTTATGGGTGGAGAAGAGATCAGATTAGGTCCCGTGTAGAGGACAAATTCCCAGATTTCTTGAGAGACCTTGCAGAATATTGGAAAGGCGGTCTAAGTATGACAGTCGCTATTCAGACACTTGCTAAGGGAGAGTATGGAAATCTAAATGATGAAGTTAACAAAATGGCTTCACAAATTTCTTGGGGAGTATCTTTCGGAGAAGTTCTAGAGATGTTTACTGAACGTGTAACATCCCCCATTGTTACTAGAGCAGTGAGAATGGTCGATGAAGCAAATCGTGCTGGAGGCCGTATTTCAGATATTCTCTTGGCAGCATCATATGATGCTAGGGAAATAAAAGCTCTAGAAACTGAGAGAAGACAGGAAGTAGGTAGTTACGTAACAGTCATTTACGCTTCATTCTTTGTTTACTTGGGAATTATTCTTGTTCTTGCTTCGACATTTATTCCAGCTATCGTCGACTCTGCAGCAGCCACAGGAAGTCAGGGTTCAATGTCAATTGGAAATTTAACAATTAGAGAGATGAATGAAGTATGGATTTCTACGATTTTCCTTTACAGTCTTATAGTGCAAGGAATTGGTAATGGCCTCGCTGCAGGTTTCATGGCGTCTGGTAGATTATATTCAGCATTTATACGCGCCTCCGCCTTACTCATAATTGGCTGGTTCGTATTTGAAATTGTAGGAATTGGAACATCTATGGTCACTCCTCAGATTTAGTTGAGGTTTAATTTACTATGAACGATACCAAAGGGCAAATGCATGTGCTTGAGGTCCTTTTGGTTGCAACACTTTTCACCTCAGCTATCAATGTAGCAGTAAATATTCTACCAACTAGTGATGCCAATAGTGTTGAGGAATACGATCTCTATTTTTCAGGATTAGAGATTCTTGAAATGCTTGACAATTGGCAGCCTTCTGATGCTGCTGTGGCAGAAGAGCACGATGATTCAACTTTAGCCTGGTGGCTAGCGACAGATAATGACGAATCTATCAAACAGTATCTGGATGCAGGCTTATCACCTTCAGTTTCTTATCGGTTAGAAGCAACACATGGAGGACAAACAGAGGTTATTGTAGACCGTGAAGTTCCTTCGGGGTCAGTCATTCAGGCCTTCAGGATAGTCTGGGCAGATGATGAAATTTGGGATTTGAATCTACAGTTATGGTACGGATATAGGGAGGGCTGATGAAAGATAACGCACAATTATTGTTGGTTTCCGGCCTTTTGATGACAATTACTATAATTGCCGTTAGTAGCACAATAACACACTCGGTTAACATCGCCGCTTATCAAGGAGAAAGGCACGATCTAACTCCTCTGCTGAGCACTATAATCGATGATTTTCCATTGGCTTTGGAATATGAGGTCGATAATGCAGAATCAGGTACAAGCTTAGAAACCTCCTTTGATACTACCGCAGAGACATTTGAGTCTCTTTTTGCGTTAAAAGGCTATTCTCTCTACTTTGATTTAACCTCAGCTACGAGTGG
>CAYFGG010000123.1:0-2566 GCA_964342795.1 uncultured archaeon
GCTGGACCTATACCCAATGCAAACATTATGGTTCCAAGTCCAAATGTTCCTCCTAAAATTACCCCAATACTTAGGACTAGGATTTCTATCACCACTCTAACTCTTCCAATTGGCCAGTCTGTTTTTTTCTGAATTCCAGTCATCCAGCCATCTCGTGGACCTGGGCCTAAATTTGCAGTAAGGTATAGTGCGCTTCCTATGCCAACCAATACAATACCTATTGATGATTGAATTATTGCTGGAACAAGTTCTGTCTGGTCTGGAATTAAAGGAGCCATTACATCTATTGACATTGCAATCAATATTGCATTCAAAATCGTTCCAATCCCCGGAATTTCTCGTAAAGGTATCCAAAGAAAAAGAACCAAAATACTGACGACAAATGTTGCCATACCAACAGTCAAATCTGCCTGTTTTGATATTCCCTGTGCAAGAACTGTCCATGGGCTAACTCCGATTCCTGCATCGATCAATATGGCTTCGCCCGTCCCAAATATCCACAAACCTGAAACCAAGATGAGGAACGTCGTGATTTTGGGCTTTAGATTAAGAGGTGTTTCTGAACTCCAAGTGGTGGTGGGAACTTTATGGGCTGGTCGAATAAACTCTAAGATTGTATTCAGTGACACGCCTGTCCATACTTCTTAAGACGCCAATAATTATAGGGCCAAGGAGTGAGGAATCCTGCAATTAACATCGGGATGATGACCCACCATGTGAGTTTAGCGCCACCTGTCAAAACAACATCTACAATGTTCATTGCCGCCTCCATTGATATCATGGAGATTAATGACATGCCAATCGCCACTCTGAAAGCCTCGTTGAATGGCATTTGTTTCAAAAGGATGAATGTCTCAAGGGCTATCGACGTCATTATTCCATTAAACATCGCAAGAAGCATGATGCTCATGACGGACCATGCCCATGGGTTTTCTGTAACTTGAAAGAAAAAAATAGTTCCAAAGTCGCCAATTGAACAGCCTATCAAACACCATTTTGTATTGTGGGCGCTCTGTTTCCAAACTGAACCGTCTTTCCAGTTAAATTCCTCCATTTTTGGTGGAGATAAATTTTGAAGTAAATCTAAGCTAGCTCCTGGTTCATGTATGGAATAACCAGCTCCTTTTACTGCAGCTTCCAATGTTTCTTGGCTTGGGCTTCCATTCGTATTCACAGTAGCTTTAGCTCCTTCAAGATCAATATCTACAGCGGAAACTCCTTCTATTGTGGACAGTGCATTCCTTACATTGTTGGCACAGCCGTTGCACGTCATACCTCCAACTCCTAAGACAAAGTCCTTGGAAGCTGTTTCACCCATAAAAAGCAGCGAACATGGATTGAAATAAAGGTTTGTTTGTGTCTGATTCTTGTTTGAAATCAGTAAACGTGATGGGCTCGCAAGACTTGGGAGAATTAAGACCAAAAATGGTGTCCTAAACACCCCTACATTGTTGCCTGTAGTTAATCCAAAAATCTTAACTCTTTCTATGGAAGAATTAAAAGAATGTGGAGCTCAAGGGATAATTACGAACAGTTACATCATATACAAAAATTCTGAGATAAAAGAAATTGCAGAAAAGAAGGGCGTTCATGGACTGTTAAACTGGGAGGGGCCAATCATGACCGATAGTGGAACATTCCAATCTCACGTATATGGTGAAATTGAAATGGAACCTGATGTTATACTCGATTTCCAAAAGAAAATCGGTGTTGATATTGGAACTGTGCTTGATGTTTTCACTGAACCTGGAACAAGATTTGAAGAAGCCAAAAAAGAGCTTGATGAAACCCAAAAAAGAATCAAGGAATCTGACAATAACAAAGGAGATATGTTGTTGGCTGCTCCTGTTCAGGGAGGAAGGCATCTGGATCTCAGAGGAGAGGCGGCCTCTCGTGCTTCCAAAACTAAGGCTGAATTGTTTCCTATCGGTGGTGTAGTTCCTTTTATGGAACAGAACAAATTCAAACAATTGGCTGAAATTGTTCTTGCATGCAAAAAGGAGCTTGATATCTCAAGACCTGTGCATCTATTTGGATGTGGACATCCTATGTTGTTCGCTCTGGCCACATTTATGGGATGTGATGTTTTTGACAGTTCCAGTTATGCGAAGTTTGCCTCTAGAGATAGTCTGATGTTCACATGGGGTACCAGAAAATTAGAAGAGCTAGAAACTTTACCTACTGAATTCTCAGCTTCTCCTGATATCTCCATAACTCAGTTGAAGGCAATGGAAAAGAAAGAACGGCAACGAATCATTGCAAAACATAATTTGATTGTTTCCTTCACAGAAATTCGTAGAGTAAAACAGGCCATTCATGAAGGGACTTTGTGGGAATTAGTCGAGAATAGACTGCGTGGTTCCCCTGCATTGATGAAGGTTTTTGATGTTCTAAAAGAAGAAAAAGATTGGTTGGCCGAATTTGAACCTGCATATCGATACAAGACGCCGTTGAAAACAGGGGAGGAATCGAACAATCGTCCAGTTTTTGCAAAATTCAAAAAATTTGCTAAAGGTGATATGACTCATCCGTATTTTGGGAAGATGCCATTGCACTTGGCTGAGAC
>CAYFGG010000124.1:0-2566 GCA_964342795.1 uncultured archaeon
TGGCACAAACAAGCATATCTATCACTATGACGGATTCTGATGTACTGGTTGGCGAGCCATTCAGTTTTAGTGGTAGAATTGTTGACGATATGGGCACTCCGCTTGAAACAAGTTTGAATTTCTTGTTCCATGGAATATATGTTACTAATTTATCTTCAGATGATAGTGGTAATTTCGAGCATACATACGTAATCCCACATGAGACTATCGCAGGTTCAAACACTATCACAGTCAGTTATGTTCCTGAAGAATTCTATTTACCATCTTCATCAACTTGGCAACTTCAAGTTTATCACAATATCCATATAGATATGGGAGAGTTCCGAGGCTTACTGAATTCTACTGTTCCAGTTACGGGTTGGGTTAATGATACAGCAGGTCGACCTATCGAGGGATTAAGTGTAAAATTAGAAATGGAATCAAATGTCCGGGTTGATGGAGTTACAGACAGCAACGGTATGTTCACTCTTCCTGTCGAAATTCCGTTTGGGACTGAATTAGGATATCATAATCTAACTGTTTCATCTGAGAATAATAAAGACTATATTGACAACTCTACACAATCAAGGATTTTTGTACAGGGTGAGACTATGATAATTGTTGATATTCCAGTTTCATTGGAGTACAATCAGCCTTATTCTGGCAAGGTGACGTTAGTGACTTTTGATGGAAGTCCTGTTGTTGGAGCTTCACTATTAATCGATTTCAAGCCAGAAGGAATGACCATTCTGGAAGTTACAGATTCAAACGGTTCAGCTACATTTGAGTCTGTTTTCATGGGCAATGCTACAAGCCCAGTTATTGTGGAGGTAATCTATACTGGTGATGACTATTATGTTGGAAGTAATATTGAGAGAACTATAGTATATCGTCCACCTGTTCAAGAATCAAATTATGCCTTATGGATAGTAGTTGGAGCAGCCTTAGTAGCAACTTCTGGCTTGGCCGTTGGTTGGAAATGGTATAGAGAAAGACACTTACGTGAGATTCAAAGAATATTGGAGTCTACAGCACTAGCAATCGAAGAAAACATGGACTTCCGGGAGTCTATAGTGAATTCATATAAGGAAATGTGTAAAGTTCTACAGAGATACGGCTATCTAAGACGTCATTTTGAGACCGTCCGAGAATTCCAGCTTGCACTTCAGGAGGCTTTATCCCTAGATCACTCCTCTGTGGCTAGTCTGACAGACCTCTATGAAAATGCAGATTATGCAGTGTCTGACTTGGATGATGACCATAAGCTAAGCGCAGTTTCAGCCTTGCGTACGGTAATTGGAAGTTTAGACCTGCAGGAAGAGCAGAACACGAGATAGTATGACTATTTCTAGCCGTTCTGGAATAATAATCCTATTTGTAACGATTGTAATTTCTACACTTGTTTTATTCCCAATTCTTCAGACTGTAGTTGAGCGCGATCCACAGTTGTCAGCTTATGATGAGGATTGGAACGACATATCAAATTTTAGAGAGGCATTAGAAGAAAATGAGGAAATTTCCTATAACGTTAGTGCTATTCTATCAAATCCTGCAGTTCTTGACGATATCAGTAATCCCTCTTCAAGTCTCTTGGTTATAGCAGGTACTGAATCTCCATACACTAATCTTGAATTGGAGATACTTGTTAGATTCATGGAGAATGGTGGTAGCATTCTCGTTCTTGGTGACTACGATTACAGTAACACTATAGCTCAATTGTTTGATATTGAATTTGTACAAAACAAACTCTGGGATCAGAATTACAAAGGTAATGTGTCCCTTATTCAAACAACAGCTTACCTTGGTCCATCTCAGTCGTACAGTGTTCTATTGAATGATCCAGTTGCAATTAAGGAGATGAGAGACCCTCAATCCAAGGAGGTTGGTTGGACCGGGAATGTAGTCTGGAGTCAAAATGAGTTGATGAAGACTTCTAAGAATTCTTGGATAGATTCCGATAATGATGGAGCAATAACTCCAGACGATGAGGCCGCCCCTGTTTCCGGCTTCTGGCTAGGCATTGAATATGGTATTAGGACTACAGATGGTGAAAATCTTGGTTCGGCAGTTTTCATATCAGACTCTAGCATAGGTATAAACCATATGTGGAATGAAGCCCAGAATTCAGAATTCCTAATAGCGTTGGTTGCTAAAATTCTACCTAATGGAGGGACGGTTCTTTTTGATGAATCTCGTCATACTCAAGAATCCTTTGGTTCAAGTTTGTTTCAAGCAGCTCTTGGTTTCTATTTTTTACTATCTGGAGATACACTAATACTTCAAGTCATACGATTGAATGTTCTTGTTGCAGTTATCATTCTGACAATGGCACTTTCATTGCGCCAACCTGAGCCTAGGAGATGGTTGCACCTTTTTGATATTCGTAAACCACGACCATTCCGTTCTTATGGGCATAATCTAGAAAATGGAATCCGTGCTCTTCAGGAGGTATTTCTTGAACGCCTCCGCCTTAAGCACCAAATTTATGAGTTTGATGACAGACCGAGAAAAGAAAGAATAAAGATACTTCCTAACTTGCTTAATAGTTATAATATACCCTTAGATGATGATTTTAAGATGCTTGTTG
>CAYFGG010000125.1:0-2517 GCA_964342795.1 uncultured archaeon
CAATGTTAGGAGCTTCTAGCTTAATATTGCAAGAAAACGATTCAATTACTTGGAAATACAATACTGATTATTGTTAATCTGTAGCAAAAATCATATCATCGCTCTTGAAAGCTTTGAATTCTAGTGCATTGCCACAAGGATCAAGGAAGAACATTGTAGCTTGCTCTCCTGCTTCGCCTTTGAAACGAATGTGGGGTTCAATAATGAAATTCATGCCCGAAGACTTCAAACGTTCTGATAAAGAATCCCAATCCTCCATATCTAGAATCACACCAAAGTGACTCGCTGGAACGGCATCACCATCGACTGGATTTGTCTGTACGCTCTCTACTTTGTCAATCAAATGGGCAACAACTTGGTGCCCATACATATCAAAATCTATCCATCTATCTGAACTGCGGCCTTCTCTACAACCTAAAATATTGATGTAAAAGTCACGCGTTTTTTCTAGATTATCAACAGGAAAGGCAAGGTGAAAGGGTCGCATTAACCTGCAATAATCTGCTCTTTTTAGGAATTCTCTTAAGTAGAATAAGCTAAACTGCGAGAATAATGGACCAACTTACATGGACGATACTGTTGGTTGTTTATGGAGCCTTTGTTGTATTTGGCACTAAATGGATCTATGAATTTATGATGTCCCAGAACATGAAAGAAAATGTTGCGATTTATTACAATCGAAAAATATTGCATATGTTCTGTGGAGGCTTAATTGGAATGGCGGCGCCTTTTGTATTTGATGAACCAATTTATGCATTGTATATCGGTGTCGCTTTCACAATAATCACATACATACCTTACTACACAGGGCATCTTCTCTACTGGGTACAAACCAATGATAACAAAAACGACGTGAATTTTTGTTTCATGGCTGGAGCGTCTGTTTATATTCTTTGGGAATTGCTTGGCGATCCATACTTGGCCATCATCCCTCTACTATTCATGGCGTTTGGCGATGGAGTAACTGGAATAGCACGAAATATCAAATTCGGATACCGAACCAAGAATCCAATTGGAAACGTTTTCATGGCTATTGTCTGTATACCTATGGGATATTACCTAGGAAGTCTAGCCGATCCTGCATTGCCAATGTGGGGAGTCATTGCAGCCATTATTGCGACAATCGTAGAGAGGTATGAATTCGGCCCCATAGATGACAATGTTTTGATTACAGTCAGTGCAACAATTGTAATGTTTATTGGGAACGAAATTGGGCCTTTAACCTGAAAATTCTTCTACCATCTTCAAATAAACTCTGAAAAACAAGAATATTGTTAATGCCAAAAATACAACTGCTTTAGGAATTTCGAATTTTAGCATACCTGTGTAATCTGCACCATGTCGATATCTAACAATTTCTCTCTCTAATAAAATGATAGATATGGTAGATAATATTAACAATATTATAGTTAATAATTGAAATTTCGGAAACAGTATTCCACGAGATGACGAGAAGAATAAATCTAATGCAACAAATATAACTGAAAGTGTTGTCAAGAACCCCATTGTAACTGAATAGAAGGAAGATGCAAAAGAGGTCAAGACTATCTCTTGGCCGCTGTCTTTTGATTTTATCCATTTTTCACGGGATCCATACTTTAGAAATGCTGAATTTGCCCCAGTAAATGATATCAAAAGTAAACCAAAATATGGTATGGAACGCTTGTAAAATTGATTCATAGGTTTTTCCCATCCAACAAAATTACCATCTAACACTGAATCATGGAGGTTGTTTGCTCCCTGTTGAGTAACGTCAAGGGATGTGAACACTAAGACATAATCATTCTCTGGATTGACAATTATGCGTTGTCCATGTAAACCTGATGCAATGTAAAAGCCATCATGTATCCACCACAAGTACCCGTAATCCCCTGAAGGTTTAACTGAATAAACGAAATCTACACTGTCTGGAATGTGTCCTGAAGTTGATTCTCGAATCCATTCTTTAGATATTAATTGTTCACTCTCCCAAACACCTTCTTGTAAGAATAATTGACCGAATTTGGCCATTTCTCTAGATGTCAAATATAGGCCAAAACCTCCATACGCTAAGCCTGAATCATCTGTCCCCCACCTAGGATTTTCAATTCCTAAAGGATGGAAGAGATTGTTGTTTGCGTAATCCAGAAAAGACATGTTGGACTGGATTTCAATTATTCTATTCAGAATTGATGGAGCTTGAGAATCGTAGACCCATGACGTACCTGGTTCTCGACTAACTGGACTATTGAGTACATGGAGTGCAACTGACCCCTCTACAGGGGGCGCAAGAGTGGGGTCCACCCCATAGTCAAACCCAGACGTCATTGTCAATATGTGCTTAATTGTAACATTTTGCTTTTCAGGTGAATCATTATCAAATGTTGTGTTTGGAAAATAACTAACGATTGAATCGTCTACACTGCCAACAAGTCCTTGGTCTATAGCTATTCCAACAAGAGCTGAAGTAAAACTCTTGGTTACTGAATAAGTATTGAACTCCGTACTATAACTAAAATCATTGTAGTATTTTTCTCT
>CAYFGG010000126.1:0-2478 GCA_964342795.1 uncultured archaeon
GTATGTATTAAACGTATTTGCCCGAATATTTTAATAAAACCCTGTTAATTTCATGATAGCTGCTCCCGGCGGGCCCCCTCCCACCTCCCACCTCCCAACCCGTCGGTTGAGCGGCAACTAATTTTTGGTCATTCAATTAAATAGAGCTTCTAAATCATGAGTATGGACTCAAAGAACTACACAGATTACATCAACTGTATTTGTGGTTTTAGAGGTCTATCGATAGAAACTAGGCAACATAGAGAATGTCCAAAGTGTCATACAGTTGTGGAGGCTTGTTGTGAGGGTAATTCTTGTGATTAGTTGCTTTTACCAGTAAGCCTATTCCAGAGCCATTTCAAAGGATCATAATACTCGTCAACAACGCGTTCTTTCATAGGTATTATCGCGTTGTCTGTTATTCCTATGTGTTCCGGACAAACAAAAGTACAACATTTGGTTATGTTACAAAGTCCAATCCCATGATCATCTTTGAGTGCTTCCAGTCTATCTCCCTGATCTAGAGGGTGCATTTCCAGCCCAGCAGTCCTTATCATAAAGCGAGGTCCTGCAAATTCGTTCTTCATGTCATGAGATCTCAAAACGTGACAAACATCTTGACACAGGAAGCATTCTATACATTTTCTGAATTCCTGAACTCTATCAACTTCATCTTGGAACATAATGGGTTCTTCATCCTCCTTGCTGTGCTGGTAGGGAGTTATTTGTTTGTTAACTTCATAATTCCAAGATACATCAGTAACTAGGTCCTTGATGAGTGGGAAGGTTTTCAATGGTTGTATAGTTAGTGTCTCATCTTCAGGATAATCTGAAAGTCTTGTCATACAAGTCAGTTTTGGTTCTCCATTTATTTCCGCAGAACATGAACCACATTTTCCAGCTTTACAGTTCCATCTAACAGCTAAATCTGGCGCTTCATCTGCCTGAATAAGGTGAATTGCATCTAATACAACCATTCCAGTTTCAACTTCAATCTCGAACTCTTCAAGTCTAAGATTAAAATCATGATAGTAAACATCAGGTGTCCCTCTTTGGATTCTTATTTTTCGCTTCATACTGCCTCCTTCAATACATATTCCTTAAGTTCTGATGGCATTTCCTGAAGAGGTGTTTTTACGACAGACATCCCATCGGGACTAGGTCGTACAATTATGTTGACTTTACCCATTTCTTCGTCATATTCAGGATGGTCAAGTCGTGTATGTGCACCACGACTTTCCGTCCTTTCCAGCGCAGCCTTTGCAAGTGCTAAGGATGCAATAATCATGTTGTGCAAATCAAGACAGAGATGCCAACCTGGATTGTATTCTCTTCCACCTTTAGAATGCAAGTTCGGTAACCTATCTTTCAGTTTTTCTAATTTCTCTATTCCTTTTTCAA
The DNA here is from genome assembly GCA_964342795.1 of uncultured archaeon. Classification (GTDB taxonomy): domain Archaea; phylum Thermoplasmatota; class Poseidoniia; order MGIII; family CG-Epi1; genus CG-Epi1. The sequence goes on from CAYFGG010000126.1 coordinate 1,381, forward strand.
TATCCTCACCAGTTCTAACAATTCCAACATGCCCTTCCATAATCTCCTGAAGTTCTTGATGAATGTGATATGGGTTTTCTTCACCTTCATTGAATGGCTCTAAAGTTTTCTTGATACTTTCATCAATTTCGCTTCCATGTGGTGATATTATTGAATTCTCTTGGGCATAGTTAGCAGCGCTTTGCCCTGCAATTTTTCCAAAGACTAGTAGATCTGAAAGTGAATTCCCTCCAAGTCTATTTGCACCATGCATTCCAGCTGCAGCCTCTCCTGCAGCAAAAAGTCCTGAAACAGTAGATGCAGCCGTAGCGGCATCAACCCGTACTCCTCCCATCATGTAGTGTGTTGTTGGGCCAACTTCCATTGGCTCTTTGGTTATGTCTAGGGTAGCTAATTCTTTGAATTGGTGGTACATTGAAGGAAGCTTACGTTTTATGTAATCTGGAGACTGTCTAGATGCAATATCCAAGAGGGCGCCTCCATGTGGTGACCCCCTTCCTTCCTTAACTTCAGTCATTATAGCTCTTGCAACAACATCTCTGGTAAGTAATTCGGGAGGCCTCATAGCACCTTCTTCTCCCCTTAGCCAGGCATTCGCTTCTTCTTCAGATTTGGCAGTTTCAGCCGCAAAGACCTCTGGGATATAGTTGAACATGAATCTTTCTCCTTCATTATTTACTAGAATTCCTCCTTCACCTCTTACACCTTCAGTGACTAAAGTTCCCTTTACACTAGGTGGCCAAACCATTCCAGTAGGATGGAACTGCACAAATTCCATATCTATCAAATCCGCTCCAGCTAGATATGCCAATGCATGTCCGTCTCCAGTATATTCCCAAGAATTTGATGTAACTCTGTATGCCTTACCGATTCCTCCAGTCGCTAAAACGATTGACCCAGCCTTGAATACAACCAATTTTCCGGAACTTCTGTAATACGCCAAAGCACCTACAGTTCTGTCATTTGATTTCAATATATCACAGACCGTACATTCCATGAAAATTTCTATATTCTCAGTGTGAACTGCATAATCCTGTAAGGTTCTGATTATTTCCAAACCGGTACGGTCACCAACGTGAGCTAGTCTTGGATATCGAT
>CAYFGG010000127.1:0-2449 GCA_964342795.1 uncultured archaeon
GGAGAAATTCAAGGATTATTACAAAAGTGCTGACATCCTTTTACCTCCTAGATTTTCATCTAGAGAATGGGGATTTCTCAACTGGGGAGGAGGAATCATGAATAGACATGTCAAATTCACCACCCAGAATGAGGTATTGGATTACTTGTCAAGAGTTGCGCCAGCACACTCATATCACTCAGTAGCATACTATGAAGACCCTGGTAAGAACACTATGGTTGACAAAAAGTGGCAGGGTGCAGACCTGATATTTGATTTGGATGCAGACCATTTACCCGAAATGGAAGATGTGAAAAAAGGAAAAATAACATTCTCTCAGTTGATGGAATTTATACGGGAGCAAACATTTAGACTAGTAAACGACGTACTGTTAGGGGATTTTGGACTCAATGAAAAAGATCTTTTGATAACATTCAGCGGCGGACGTGGATATCACGTTCATGTAAGAACACCTGCAGTTTTAACGCTCCCTTCCGGGGCAAGACGTGAATTGGCAGATTACATGACTGGAAAAGGATTGAACTCTAACCAACTTTTAGATGACGCGGGATACACAAGAGAAGTACCTGTGAGGGGGAAAGGAATAGAGAGAAAGAATTTAGGATTCGAGAAATTACCTAATGTTAACTCAAAGGGCTGGAGAGGAATTATTGCTAGGCATATTCACAGGATTCTAGAAAACATAAGGGAGTTAAAAGAGGATGAACGTAAAAAGGCAATAAAGTCTTTAGGGATAGTTATTGATGATTCTAGATTTAAAAAGAATAATGATGAATTGTTCAATTCCTTAGGTAAATCCTTCAAAAAGAAATTGGTTAGAGTAGCTTTGAAAGAAGCTGCGATATATCCTGATGAACCTGTAACCGGAGATGTGCATCGTCTAATTCGTCTACCCGGATCATTACATGGCGGATCCGGACTTAGAGTGACTGTTCTAGATTCAAAAAAATTGGAGAAGTTTGATCCAATGAAAGATGCAGTGGTATTTGGAAGTAAGCCTGTGAAAATTAGATCTATAGTTAATCACCCCGTAACTATGGGTAACAATATTGCAAAATTGACACCTGAAAGTGTTGTTGAGGTGCCTGAAATGGCAGCTATCTATTTCATGGCTCGAAAATGGGCAAATCTGGTACTTGAGACATGATTTGTGGAGTAGATGAAGCTGGAAAGGGGCCTGTAATTGGCCCACTAGTCGTTGCAGCTGTAAAAGTAAAGAATGCAAAGGATATAGAGAATCTAGGTGTAAAGGACTCCAAACAACTAACACCAACCAAAAGAAAAGAATTGGCTGAGATAATAAAGTCCGAATTCGATTATGCGGTTGAGATAATCGAAGCCGAAGTTGTTGACCAATATAGAAGAAGAAACAAACTAAATGAATTGAATCGGGAAGCTTTTGAAAGACTAATCTCCAAACTAGACCCTAACGTCGCCTACGTAGACGCTGCGGATGTTAATGAACAAAGATTTGGTAGTCAAATAAAGGATAGCTTAACTAACGGAAATGATACTGATGTTATAGCTATGCACAAGGCGGACGCAAAGATAGATGTGGTAGCTGCCGCCTCGATTATAGCCAAGGAAACAAGGGAAAGAGAAATCAAAAAGATAAAGGATGAGATTGGTGATTTTGGAAGTGGATACCCGTCAGACGAAAAAACAATTAAGTTTTTGAAGAGCTTCTTTGCTGATAATGGTAAGTGGCCTACTGGAACACGTAAAAGTTGGAAAACTTTAGAACGAATACGGCCCGTAAAAACACTGGAAGACTTTGGTGAAATTGATGAGTAAAAATGTATCAGATTTGCTTGATGAAAAAGTAACGGAATTCAATTCTAGAATTGATAATGAACCTGAATTCTCTAAAATGATCGAAGGAAAAAATAGAACAATATGTATCTGTGTTTCGGATGGAGATACCTATTCTAGCAAATTAGAGAACCTAAGGATAGAGGATTTTGTTATGACTGATGATAGTAGTGCAGATTTAGTGGTTACTGCAAATGCAGAAACTTTAGTGGCCCTCATAGAAAGAGAAATGTCGCCTGTTAAGGCATATATGAAGGGCGATCTGAAAGTCAAAGCAAGCCTAACTGACATGCTCTTACTGAAGAAGTTATTCTGATAATTTACTGAAAATTTGGTTTGACATTTCAGCTATTTGATTAGGTGACAGAACTTCTGCTCTCTCGTCCACATAGTCCAAATCATTAACTTCAAGACTGGGAAATGTAATCTTTAGGCAATTCCGAATCTTCTTTCGTCTATGTGTAAAAATGGAGCGAACAACTTCTGAAAAAGTACTGAAATCCGATATTTCATAGTCGGGTTCATGCCTAACTAGCCTTACTACCTGAGAATGAACTTTGGGCTGTGGTTGAAATGCAGTTTTAGATACTTTAAACAATTTAGATGTTTTAGCGTAATGATTAGCCATCACCGATAA
>CAYFGG010000128.1:0-2443 GCA_964342795.1 uncultured archaeon
TAAAGAAACCGTGTCCGTACTTTACTTCTTCCTTAAGCGGAACTGTTGGTTTCCTGCGCATGATTGACTATTGCAACGGTCGGTATAATATTAGGTCTCAATAACAATTAATTACTTCGAAAAGTGGTTTGGGGTGATCCATCATCTGGTCTTTCAACCACGTTAGTGCCTGCTAGTTCGTCCGGAGTTGGCAAGTTGATTTTCATCCTACCTGCGGAAAACAAATCATGCATTCTTTGCTCCTTGCCCTTACTACTCCAAAGCGCGGCCTCGTCTCTGCTGTCTGAAGTCACAAAAATAAATGCCTCTCCAGGTCTATTTCGACCAGTTCGCCCCCTTCTCTGAATCAACCTTATGGCTGAGGATACTGGTTCATAAAATATAACTGCATCTGTAGAAGGAATATCTAATCCCTCTTCTCCAACAGAGGTTGTAACTAGGATATTAAATTCCTCTTCCCTAAAACGTGACAGAATTTCTTTTTGCTGCCTCTGCGTCATGCCCTTGTCTCCTTCTCTAGACCCTTGGCCAACAAACCTTACTGGACGGGCTCCTTCAATATGGCTCAAATTTTCTACTATTAGAGATGCAGTATGCCTTATTTCTGCAAATACGATAAAACGGGACAAACCTTTGTTAAGCTGATGTTCAACTAGTTGAACCAATCTTTCAAGCTTAGGATGATCATCCTTATTTGTGCTTGCTATTTCCACGGCTGCCTTCCAGTCCTTGTTGGATGAAAGCCACTTGTTGGCCCTATTACCTCTCTTCTTTTGTTTTGCATCCTTTTCTATTCTGAAAGAATATTCAAGAAACTGGAGGACACCTTGAGTTTCAACTGTTAAGACTGCATGTGCAACCTTCATAGCCATAGCTTGTGTAGTCATTAAATTGAAAATCTGAGGAGGCGTATTGGGCTTGGTCCTAACATATTGAGCTTGTAATTTTTTTCCTGCTGCAAGAATCATAGTGGTTGATACTTTTCGAGGACGATCAAGGAACCCCTGCTTGTACAATTTTCCACAAAGGTAGTCCTGTAAACCTCTTAATTGATTCGCAATATGCTTTACAGAATCTGGCATACCTACACGTATCCAACTTGTTTTTATTGGTTGAATGTATGAAACAACATCAGGATCGGTTTCGTCCCTTTTTTCAACTGAAGAAATCCCCAAATCTCTACAGAGTCTAATTATTTCTGATTTAGAACTTCCTGGTGAGGCAGTCATCCCTAATGCAAGATGGTGTGCTCCTGTTGACAAATAATGATTTCCAATTGAAACATATGCATAATTTCCAACTGCACGGTGGGCCTCATCAAATATCACTAAGGAAAAATTGTCCAATGAAACACGATTGTTTTCTATATCCTTAGAAACAACTTGAGGAGTAGAGACTATAATTCTCGAGGATTTCCACAACGGTTCTCTATCAGAAGGTGGGATAGCTCCCGTGAATAAATTAACTTCACAAGATACATGTTTTGCTAAAAAATCAGAGTGTTGCTGTGCCAGCGGTTTAGTAGGTGCCATTAACAAAATTTGACCAATATCTAATCGTTCAACTATAACTCGAAGTGCGATAACTGTTTTACCCATTCCCGTCGGCAAAATTACCAGGGTTGATTGATTCAGACAGGAACTAGATATATTGGATTGATATGTACGGTCCTCTAGTGGTTCACCCCTCAGATTCTTGTGTTCAAATAATTTCATTTCTGGTGCCCACTTGCTTTGCTTAGACTGTATTCGGTTTAAAAATTTAGTTACCTGCTACAGATATTGCCATTTGTGTCAATCATGTGAAGTGGTGTGTGAACTGCACCTTTTCTTGTTAATTCAGATTTGAAAAGGATTAATTTCTCAACTACACCATTACCAAATTTAGATTCTCTATGTTCTGAAACAAGGCCCTCTAGGTTGGTTTGTTGTTTAAAACGTGAAATTGTAACATGTGGAAGGAATGGACGATCATCGGATTCTGAAACTAATCTTATTCCTGAAGCTAGGTCTTTGATTCTTGAGGATTTAACACCTATCCAAAGTACACGTGCATTTGATGCTTGTTGGAAGGCGCCAAGACCCTGATACTCTATTTCTAAAGGAAATTTGCCGATGCAAGTTTTTGAAACTCTCTGCGCCTCGAAAAGTGAATCTGGACGTTCTCCTAAGAAGGCAATAGTTATATGATAATTAATAGACTTTTCAGAAATGTAATCGTCATGAAGTTGGCTAACATCCAGTCCAGGACATTCCAAAGCAAAAAAAAGGCGAACCACTTATTTTGAAGGACGCTTACGCAAGGTCTCTATCAGCTTGCTAGCTGTTCCTTGGCGTCCTCCAGAAAGTTCTGAGTAAGATGCTACGCCAACTAATTCACAGGCAGCTTCTTCCTCCAATTCAGCCTTTTTTGCTAGATTCTTGATAAAATTAATTTGTTTAGG
>CAYFGG010000129.1:0-2431 GCA_964342795.1 uncultured archaeon
TCGTGTTGGGAGTAGAAAAAGACGATACAAACCAAATATTTACAGCTACTTTCGGAATGAATATGGCTGGTGAGGGCATGATAATGTCATCGAGAGAAATATCAGTAAGACAGGGTCCAGATTGCACTAGTGGAGATTGCACACTTACAAATGAGATAACCGAGACCAATATCGAAGGAAGCGATGATGGCACAGAATTTCGGATGTCTGATGTAAACATCACATACAGTAGAGATATGAATCCTTACTATGGCAGTCCAGTAAAGGAATTACCTGGTGGAGAGAACTTATTTTACGATGAAGAAGAACCAACTAGGATAGAAATAAGAAATGAAGATGGCGAAGTATATTATGATCCTGCGTATGTTGAGATAGAAATCGGAGAAAAGGTAGTATGGTACAATGGAGACAATGTTGCACACACAGTTACAGCAAACGACGGTTCTTTCGACTCAGGTGATATTGAACCATATCAAGAATGGGGATGGACCTTTGAAGAGAAGGGAACCTTTGGATATTTCAGTGATAAGCAGCAAGATAAAGCTCCATTAGGGAACTTAACAGGTGAGATAGAGGTTGCTGAACCCTGTGGCTTTGATTGTGTAGAAAATTTTCAGGTATTAGCATGTGGTTTAGACACAGATGGAGACGGTAATGATGATTGGATTGTTCATAAAATAAGTCTTGAAGATCATGAGGATGAAGAATCACCAGCCGCTATCACTTTAGCACTAAGAGTCTTGATTGAAACAGGTAAAATTTATCCAGAACATGTAGAAGTTTCCGATCTTGAATCAGGTACAGTTTTCATGGGTATGAGTGCTTGGTATGGAGATGAAGTACACATAAAAATGCATGATGAAAACCATGAAGATATTTCAAAAGGCCCAGTCAGATTCAATTGGGATGGACAATCAGGCGATGATGATGAAAACGCTCAAAATGTTTATAGAGGGAACTTGACAGGAAATCAGTTCATGCAAGAAGCGTCTAATGAGGAGATGGAAATTAGAATTTTAGAAGCATATAATGAGGATTGTGATGAAGAAGAAGATGAAGAATGCGAAGGTATTGATTCAACTCGGGTGGTAGGAAAGATGGTCCTTGCAGAATCATCAACACAATTTATTGATGTAGATACAGGTTGTCAATGGTACATAACTTGGGATGATAATGATAATGATGGCTTAACATCAGTTGACGATGGTTATGAGATAAGAACGGATAAAATCGATGCAGCAGGGGAAATGTGCCCTAGGCAAAACGAAACGTCAGGTGAAGATTTGTATGTAATCGAATTCTTTGATGTCTGGGCAGACGCTTATGTTTCTGAACCAAATCAAGCATTACCAGGTTTTAGCGCAATATTTGCACTGTTCTCATTACTTGGAATATCTTTATTCCGCAGAAGAAAGTAATAAATTATATCGGCTACTATATCGTGTATTATGGCTAAAGCAATTAGTTTGACCAATGTTGGCAAATATCTTAAGAATTTTAAATCAGATTCTCAAGCAAGAATTTCAATGAACGCAGCAACACGTACTGATGTGCGTAAGTTAGCAATGAATTGGGAAGCTTTTAGAGAAATAGATCATACTTTCTCGAACAAAGTATCTGGTGAAATGAAAGCTACAAGTCAAATGCGTAGCGGCAGATGCTGGGGTTTTGCAGGTTTGAATTTGTTAAGAATCTATTTAGGTAGAAAATACAAGCTAAAGAATTTTGAGTTCTCACAGAATTATTTTATGTTCTACGATAAATTAGAGAAGGCAAATTACTTTTTTGAGAACATAATTGAGACTGCAGATCAACCTACAGAGTCAAGACTAGTTATGCATCTTTTGAGTAGTCCTATACAAGATGGAGGACAATGGGATATGTTTGTTAATTTATTGATGAAATATGGTACAGTTCCAAAAAAATTGATGGGTGAAAGTTTTCACAGTAGTCATTCAGCTCAAATGAACAAGCTAATAACCAGAAAATTACGGGAAAGTGCTAAAGAACTTAGAGCTGCCGTAAATAAAGGAAAATCCAAAGCAGTGGTATCCAAAATGAAGGATGAAATGCTTTCAACAGTATATCAAATGTTGTGTATTAGTCTAGGAACCCCTCCTGAGAAATTTGATTGGTCCATACGGGACAAGAAGGATAAATTCAAGAGATTTACAGATTTGACTCCTCAAACATTTTTCAAAAAACATGTTGATATTGACTTAAATGATTTTGTCTGTTTAATTAACGACCCAAGGCAATTCACTGAATATAACAAAACATATACTGTAGAATATTTAGGAAATGTTTATGGTGGAAATATAATTAGATATCTTAATTTGGAAAATGAAGAATTGAAAAAATATACTATAAAGTCGATTAAGGCTGATGATCCAGTCTGGTTTGGGTGTGATGTAGGTAAATTCTTTACACG
>CAYFGG010000130.1:0-2418 GCA_964342795.1 uncultured archaeon
TGCCCCTTAGAGAGGCATGTGGAGTTCTTGGAATAGCAAGTAAATCACCGATACTGAACCTAATGCAAGTTGGTTTGAGGGCACTTCAACACAGAGGTCAAGAATCTGCAGGGATTACTATCTATGATAATGAGCACTTGACTCAGAAGGGAATGGGATTGGTGGCTGAGGTCCTACACGAATTCGGAGATGAATTCAAAAATGGAGTGACGGGGATTGGACACGTCAGGTACTCGACTGCTGGCGGTTCATCAATGAAAAATGCTCAACCGATGACCGTTTCGTCATCTACGGGTGAATTGAGTATAGGTCATAATGGAAATGTGGCAAATCAAGATTCTCTCAGAAAGGAAAAAGAAAATTCAGGGTGGGGTTTCATGTCTGACACTGATTCAGAGATAATTGTAAGGATGATAGCAAACAATCTGTCAAAGAATCACTCAATGATAAAATCGATTCAACTGACCATGGAAGAACTAATTGGTAGCTATTCAATAGTAATACTTCACAATGATGAATTGTATGCTTTCAGAGATCCTCTAGGAATAAAGCCTCTTTGTCTTGGTGAAATAGAGGATGGTAGAGTTGTGGCATCTGAAAGCTCAGCTATCGAAATAATTGGCGGAGAAGTAATTCGGGACGTTGAACCTGGTGAGATTGTCCAGATAAAAGATGATGATGTCATCTCGCATATCGCTGCAACCTCTGAAGACAAGGCGTTTTGTATGTTTGAATATGTATATTTCGCCAGACCTGACGCAAAGATTGATGGAGTACTAACCTATTCAGTACGCCAAAGAATCGGCAGAGAGCTATGGAATGAATCTCCGGTCGAGGCTGATGTGGTAGTTCCTGTTCCGGACTCAGGTATTGCCTGCGCTCTCGGGTTTTCGGAAGCCTCGAACATACAATATCGTGAAGGTCTGATAAAGAACAGATACCTACACAGATCTTTCATACAGCCAATAAACGAACAACGAAAAGCAACAATAAGTGAGAAATTGAACCCAATAAAAGAAGTTCTAGAAGGAAAACGCGTAATTCTAGTAGATGATTCGATTGTCAGAGGTAATACATCAAAGAAAATCGTGTCAAGAGTAAGAGAGGCTGGAGCAAAGGAAGTTCATATCAGAGTTGGATGTCCTCCCATAATCTCTCCTTGTTTCTTAGGAATAGACATGCCAAGCAGGGAGGAATTTGTGGCTCCAAACAAAACATCAAAGGAAATTAGTAAGGAGATAGGAGCCGATTCTGTAGAATACATAACGATTCCTGGATTGGTGAAGTGTATTGGGAAAGAAGAGAAGGATCTCTGCTTAGGTTGTATAACTGAAACCTACCCTCTTCAAATTGAAGGTGAGAGACAAAGAGGACAAGCAACCTTAGAACAATTCAGAGCTTAGTCCCAAACGAAATAGGTATCATTCCCATATCTCAATGCTCTAACTTCATCCCCAGACCAATTCTCTGGGGATAGGGCCTCAACGGTTTGGAATGTGAAAGGATCCAGCAAAAGATACTCTCTATCACGATGACTGATAACCTGTGTTTCCAATGGTTCATCCAAGATTGGAGAATTTCTAAGTGATTCGACCTCAACTGTCTTGTTAGATATTGGGGAGAGTAAACGTCTCAGATTCGCCTTTCTTCTGTCTATACGTGTAACACTCCAGACCGACTCATCCAAGAACAGATAATCTCCGACAATAACATCGGGAAGCCGAACACCAAAAGTATGGCGCAATAGATCTCGCCCATCCTTTCTACCTACCAACTTGTTCGTCTCTGTTACTTGGCCACCATATTTAACCATCAATTCCCTAGCGATGGAACGACCTTTCTCAGTCGATGATAATTGGAAATCAAAACCTCCTCGAACTGGACCTTCCTCTGTCATAAATATCTCAGAAGGTGCCGAATCTACAGAATTATAAACGTAATCAACAGCGTGATCCAAGACCTTCTTCCGCTTTGTACGAATCTGCAAAATTGCCTCATAATAGCCTCCAGCTCTCCTTGAACAATTCTGGCACACCTGAAATTTTACATTAGTCTCCAGATTCAAGGTCTTCGTAAGAGAAACTTCTTGGAAACTGCCACTACAATCTATGGCAAGACGAAACCTATGAGGATCTAATTGCTTCAAATTGGTCTCAACTTTTTGCTCTTTGGCATCCTTATTCCACTCAATTGAAGTCGTAGCAAAATGTGTCACTGCCGAATCCAAATCATCAAATTCAAGCCAATCTCCAGGTACTTTCAACGAAAAACAAGATTTACAGGATATCATCCTTAGATTATCTGGGGCAGAAGCTAGTTCTATGGTCTGGCTTGCGCAGTCATGGCAAATCTGAGACACGAGGGGTGGCTCAGCTCCACATCTAAGGCATACATTCACACAGGTCCAAGGAGGGGGTA
>CAYFGG010000131.1:0-2407 GCA_964342795.1 uncultured archaeon
TTTTCGATTTCAGATTCGTCTAGCAATACATGCTTCGGTACGAGCTTGTTCAGCCATAGCACATTATCATCCATTTTTTTAATTCTCCTTCTAAGTGGGGCAAGAACCAGCGTCTGCTTCGATTTTCCCCGATACCATGCGGTTTCCTTCCCAGCATTATGTCTGGCGGGCCTGAAGGGATTCGAACCCTTGGCCGCCCGGTTAAAAGCCGGGCGCTCTACCTAGCTGAGCTACAGGCCCTTCCACACTCTAACCGTTAGACTAATGAATACTGGAGCTTGTGGCCAATCAGGTGGTTTATTTAAATTCTACTCTAAAAATGCAAAAAAACGTGGTTTACCTACGATAAAACAACCTATTTCGGCAGTCACCAAGCACATTCAGTTTAGTACAGCCTTCCTTTTGTAGCGATTAGTATATAAACTCCTTCAACAAAAAAATTAAGAGCAATTTTTAACATCCCCGCTCTCTCGCACCTCGTGCCAAGAGTTGCTATACTTACCAGTGGAGGAATTGCCCCATGCCTTTCAGCATCAATAGGTGGATTGATTGAAAAATATAATGAAATTTCCCCCGATTCTGAAATCGTAGGTTATGAACATGGGTACAGAGGGCTACTGCTCGGCAAGAGCATGAAATTTTCCAAGAAGGCTAGACAAAACTTCTCAACTCTCTACAATTTTGGAGGGACACCAATAGGCAATAGCAGAGTAAAATTGACTAATGTAGAGGATTGTGTGAAGAAGGGCTACGTTTCAGAAGGGCAGGATCCTTTGGAAGTTGCAGCAAAGCAACTAGAGAAAGACCAAATCGATATTCTACACACTATCGGAGGAGATGACACTAATACCATGGCCGCAGCTCTGGCCAAACACTTAGAAGATACTGGCAAAAAATTGACAGTGGTGGGCCTACCAAAGACAGTAGACAACGACGTAATTCCAGTCAAACAAACATTGGGGGCGTGGACTGCTGCAGAACAAGGTGCACTTTTCTTTCAGAATATCGTCAATGAAAATACAACAAGCCGTCGCCAGTTGATAGTTCATGAGATTATGGGTCGCCATTGCGGCTGGCTTACAGCCGGCACAGCATACGAATATCGCAAATCATTAGACAATATGACATTCCTCCCAGAATTGAACATGTCAAGAGAAAGATGGGACGTTCATGCAGTTTATATTCCGGAAATGGATATTGACTTTCAAAAGGAATCCCAAAGGCTACGAGAATGCATGGACAAGAACGATTGTGTGAATATATTTTTGAGCGAGGGAGCAGGAATGGACACTATAGTCCGTGAAATAGAGTCACAAGGTCAGAAAGTTCCTAGAGACGCTTTTGGGCATGTTCGTTTAGATGATATCAACCCAGGGCAGTGGTTTGCAAAGCAATTTGCAGAATCTTTAGATGCCGACAAAACATTGATTCAGAAAAGTGGTTATTTCGCACGTTCAGCAAAACCCGGTGACCGTGATTTGGAATTGATCAAGAAATCAGCATTTATGGCAGTAGAATTTGCATTAAAAGGTGAGAGTGGTTTAGTGGGTTTGGATGATAATAAAAATGGAGAATTAGGACTAATCAATTTGCAATTAATCAAAGGCAGCAAGGCATTTGACGCTACACAGTCTTGGTTCCGTGACATGTTATCTGAGATTGGCCAATAATGCCCCTAAATCATTTTATTCTGGCATTAATGCACAGATATGAACAAGGAAAAATTAGCAGAGATAGCTAGCGCCATAGTTGCTTCTGGAAGAGGAATTTTAGCAGCAGACGAAAGCACACCCACTATGGGCAAGAGGCTAGCACTAATCAACCAAGATAATACAGAAGATAATCGTCGAGATTTCCGCCAAGCATTGTTTGAAACAGACGGAATGGAACAATTCATTTCTGGAGTAATATTATTCGAAGAGACCTTAAAGCAAAAAACAGAAGATGGGCGACGATTGTCAGTGATTCTTGAGTCAAAGGGAGTTTATCCTGGAATTAAGGTCGACAAAGGTGCACATCCTATGACCTCATCACCTTCTGAAAAATTAACTAAAGGGTTAGATGGGCTTTACGAAAGATGTTTAGATTATCATAAATTAGGTGCCCGTTTCGCTAAGTGGAGAGCAGTTATTACAATAGGCGAAGGCATCCCAACCGATGATTGTATCACAGCCAATGCTTCGGCTTTAGCAAAATATGCCAAAGCTTGCCAAGATGCAGAGTTAGTTCCAATCGTTGAACCTGAAGTTTTGATGGACGGAGATCATACAATCGAGACATGCTATGAAGTTTCTGAGAAAACATTCAAGACAGTATTCGAAGAATTAGAGAATGAAGAGGTATATCTACCAGGAATTTTGTTGAAGCCAAACATGGTTGTTTCAGGCAAGGATTGCTCAACCCAAGG